>CANRQH010000077.1 GCA_947632745.1 uncultured Clostridia bacterium
ATACTTTCAAGATGTCAAAGATTTGATTTTAAAAGAATATCAAATGAAGATATAATAAAAGATTTAGAATATGTTTGCAAAGAAAGTAATATAAAAATAACCAAAAAAGCACTAGAACTAATCGCAATCCTTGCGGAAGGCGGAATGAGAGATGCACTATCAATTTTGGAAAGATGTAACCAAGATGGGGAAGACGAAATTGATGAAAACAAGGTAAAAGACTTAGTTGGAATTCCAAAAACAACATCTATAAACAATATAATAGAAGCAGTTGTAGATAAAGATGTAGAAAAAACATTAAATAATATTCAAGAAGTAATAGAAGATGGAAAAGACATAAATAATTTAATTTGGGAAATTATTAAATATGTAAAAGACATACTTTTATATAAAACAACAGGTAAAACAGAAATGTATAGTAATGAAGAAATTGAAAATATAAAGAAAATTTCAGATAAAGTATCAAAACAAGAATTAATTAATTTAATTTGTGAGCTATCGCAAATAGAAAATGACGTAAAATTATCTTCACAAAAATTAATAATTTTACAAGCAGGTTTAATTAAATTATGTAATAGAGATGAAGTTCAACAAAATACCAATACAAATAATAAATCTAATTCAAATACACAAAATTCAGATTTAGAAAGAAGAGTAACAAATATCGAAAATTTTTTACGAGCTGGTAATTTTGGAAAAGCTAAGGGTGCAAAATCAGATAAAACTCAAGATGTAGCTCAAACAGAAGAAAAAAGCAAAGTTATCCCAAAACCAAGATATAAAGGGAAAACACAAGATTACTGGCCTAAAATAATAGAAGATTTTAAAAATGACAAAAAAATGAATATGTATATGTTTTTAAATGGAACAAAGGCCTATGAAATTAATGACATGACTATACAAATAGAATTTCCAAATGGTTTTAACAGTGCTGCTAAAGATTTTTTAAATAGACCAGATACAAAACAAAATTTAAGAGAAACAATACACTTAGCTTGTGGAAAAGAAATGCAAATTAAATTTGTTGACACCAAAGACGAAGAAAATGAGAATGAGAGCGAATTTGAAAAATTTATTGGAAGCAATGGAGATTTAACATTTAATGTAATTTAAAAATATAAATTTATTACAAGGTTTATAGGTAACCTTAAAAACCTAAATAATTTTTTGTAAGGAGAAATAAAAATGGGTAAAAGAGGAGGATTCCCAGGCGGAATGGGAGGATTCGGTGGAATGAATCTAAATAATTTAATGAAAGAAGCTAAAAAAATGCAAGCAGATTTAACAAAAACACAGGAAGAGCTTGCGGAAAAAGAATTTTCAGCATCAAGCGGTGGAGGAGCAATAGAGGTTACTGTAAGTGGAGCAAAAGCACTTAAAGAAATAAAAATAAAGCCAGAAGTTGTAGATCCAGAAGATGTTGAAATGTTACAAGATCTAATTTTGACATGTGTAAATGAAGCTTTAAGAAAAGTTGATGATGCAAGTCAAGATGCTATGGGTAAATTTAATATACCTGGAATAATGTAATGTTTAAAGCGTGTGTTAATTATGCACGCTTATTATTTAAATTCATAAATTAGAAAAAATTTAGAAAGGAGTATTTAATATATTTAAGTTTGAATATATTAAATAAAAAAGCAAATGTCAGAATATGCACCATCGATAGAAAAATTAATAGAAAGTTTTGAAAGGCTTCCAAGCATTCGGACATAAAACAGCAGCAAGGCTAGCTTTTCATGTTTTAGATTGGAACGAAGAACAGACAAATGAATTTTTAAATTCAATTGTTATGGCAAAAAAGAACTTAAAATATTGTAGTAAATGCTTTAATATTACAGATACAGACCCATGTCCAATATGTTCAAACCCTAAGAGAAATCAAGATTCTATATGTGTTGTAGAAGACGTAAGAGATGTGGCTGCAATGGAAAGAACACATGAATTTAAAGGAGTTTACCATGTATTACATGGTTCTATTTCTCCAATGAACGGAGTTGGGCCTGATGATATAAAAATAAAAGAATTATTAGCAAGACTTGTGGAAGGACAAGTAAAAGAAGTAATTCTTGCAACAAACCCAAGAGTTGAAGGAGAAGCAACTGCTATGTATTTATCTAAATTGATCAAACCCCTAGGGATTAAGGTATCTCGTATTGCACATGGAATTCCTGTTGGAGGAGATTTAGAATATACAGATGAAGTTACTTTAACTAAAGCATTAGAAGGTAGGAGAGAAATGTGAAAAAATAAACATATAAAATACAATTTATATTATAATATGAATGTGGCATTTGCAATATTATGTAAATTGTGGTATAATATATATTATACCATTTTTTTAATGTCGAACGTTTTTTTGAGTCGACAAATAATACTAAGGAGGAAATAAAAAATGGCTAACAACAAAGAGATGGTGCAACTGAAGGAAAGAAGTTTCAAGGTATGGACAAAGATTCATATAACATGGCAAAAGGAGAAATGCGAAAGCGTTGATCCTGAATATGCCAGAGCGTATGAAGGGTGCTACGCAGTGAACGGGAAGATCATAGCATTCGTTGACAATGGAGTGCTATACTTGACTCCGTTAGAGCAGGAATCGCTAAACTGCCTGAACAAAAGCGGATTTATACGAAAATTGTTTTATGTTCCGTTCGTAGGTTCTCTTCAAGAGAAGTGCCACTGGGAACATCTTGCAGACAATTATCAGTTTGCGTAGGCACAAGGGTCATTTTTTGTCAATGCCCCCGAGCCCCAGCTGAAAAGCTGGGGCTCGGGGGCTAATCTTAATGTAAAAGTATATTACAAATATCTTTGGTAGAATTAGGTTTAGCAATAGATAATATATCTTTTTTCATTTCAGTAAGTTTATTTTCACTATTTAATATAATATTTAAAGTCAAATAAATATCATCAGATTTTTTTAGCCAAAGAGCTGCACCATTTTCTTCTAAAAATTTTGCATTTTCTTCTTCTTGACCGTGGAATAGGATTTATTGCAATAAGAGGTAAATTAGAAACTAAGCTTTCTGTTGAAGTCAAACCTCCAGGCTTTGTTATAACTAAATCAGAAACATTCATAAACTCTGCTACTCTATCTGTAAATCCTAAAATTTTTATATCTTCATTTCTTTTATATTTAGTTACAATGTCTTCAAAACTATTTTTTAAAGTATCATTTTTTCCAGCTATAGCAATAATTTGTACGTTATTAAAATGCTCAGCTAAAATTTCAAATACCTCTAAAGTTTTAGATTTCCCTAAGCCGAGCTCCCCACCGCCAAAAAATAATATTGTTTTTTTGTTTGGAGATAAATTATATTCATTTAAAATTTCTTCTTTATTATATTTTTCTAAAAATTTGTTAGATACTGGAATTCCTGTGTCAAATATTTTTTTAGAATCAACACCTTTTTCTATTAATTTATTTTTCATTTCACTATGAGCTACAAAAAAATAATCTATATACTCGTGACCAGCAATCCATTCGTTATATGGGTCATCACCATAGTCTGTAATTACTGTTGCAAGTTTTGATGTAATTTTTCCTTTTTGTTTTAAAATTGAACACATATGTCCTACAAAAAAATGAGTAGAAATTATAATGTCAGGATTAACTTTTTTTAATAGTCTACCTAATTTAAAACCTAAAACTTTATTTGACATAGATAATATTTTTTCAAAAACTGGGTCTTGAGTGTGATAATATATTTTTCCCCAAAACCAAGGGATATTTTTTGTAATTTGTGAATAGGTTGTACCGCAAACTTTGTCAATTACACGATTAACATATTTCATGCAGTCAAATAAAAGAACTTCACAATTAGGGTAAGTTTCTTCTATATATTCTTTTAAATTTTTTGCAGCTGATAAATGTCCTCCACCATATGATGCATATGATATTATTATTTTTTTCATAAAATCTACATCCTTCACTATATATAATTTTCAATAAAATAATAATTATTCAAAAATCAAAATGCATTTTATTGATTTATATAATATCACAAAAATATAAAAAATGGAATATTTTTTATATTTTAATACAAAATAAAATTACAAGATAATTATTTAAAATATAAATTTATACTATTAATTAAAAAATAAAATTATTTAATTAAAATTTATTTATGAAAGGAAAATAAATATGAAAAATAATAAAAAAATTATATTATGGATTGTAATTATAGCTTTAATTGTAGCTATAGCTATTTTAGGATATTTTTTATATAAAAAAAATAATGAGACTCAATTAGTTAGTGAAAATTTATATAATAATAATTTTTATGAATTATTAAATTATGTGCAAAATGTTGAAACATATCTTGCAAAAGCTACAATATCAAAAAGTAGTAGTTATGGAGCTGAAACATTAACTTATTTATGGAGAGAAGCAAATCTTGCTCAAACATATTTAGCAAGACTACCAATAGAAAGCCAAGAACTAGAAAAAACAGAAAAATTTTTAAATCAAGTTAGTGATTATAGTTATTCATTATCTAGAAAAAATATAAAAGGGGAAGATTTAAGTGAAGAGGAAATAAAAAATTTAAAAGATCTACATTCATATAGTATAGAATTAGAAAATGTTTTAAATCAATTAAATACGGATTTAGAAAAAGGCACAATTACATGGAAAGACTTAACTTCAAAAGAAGATGACCAATTTGCTCAAGCAGTAAGCACAAATATGGATGTATTTAATTCCTTAGAGGAAAATTTTCATGAATATTCAGGCTTAATATATGATGGTGCATTTTCAGAACATTTAACAAATGCAAATCCAAAAGGGCTTACGGGAGACGAAATATCAGAAGAAGATGCAAAAAACAAAATAAAATCATTTCTAGGTGAAGAAAATGTTCAAGAAATTTCAAGCCAAGGTGAAACACAAAATTCTTCAATAATTGCATATAATTTTAATGTAAAAACAAATAATGAAGAAAATGTATCTATTGCAATTTCAAAAGTAGGTGGACACATTGTGTATAGCAACTGTAATAGAGAAATACAAGAAGAAAAAATAAGTTATGAAGAAGCGAAAAATAAAGCAATAGAATTTTTAAATAGTCAAGGATTCCCTAATATGAAGGAAACCTATTATTTAAATGAAAATGGAATTGTTACTATAAATTTTGCATATTCACAAGATGATGTTGTAATATATCCTGATTTAATAAAAGTAAAAATAGCATTAGATAATTCAGAAATAATGGGATTCGAAACAACTGGATATTTAAATAATCATACTGAAAGAACAATATCTAAAGATATAGTAACAATCGAAAAAGCAAAGCAAAATTTAAGCAAAAGTTTAAATATTCAAAGTGAAGGATTGGCAATAATACCTACGGAATACCAAACTGAAATATTATGCTATGAGTTTAAAGGAAAGGTAGAAGAAACAGAATTTTTAGTATATGTAAATGCTCAAACAGGTGTTGAAGAAGATATATTAGTAATTTATAATACTCCAAATGGAACATTAACTATGTGATGATTTTAAATTTTTCCAATTAAACCAAAAATTTTTTTAATATTAAATAAAAAAAAGTAAATAATATTTTTATAGATAAATTTTATTTTAATTTTATCTATAAAGGGGGATTAAAAAATGTCTAGGAACAGTAAGTTAATGTCTGAGAATTTAAAAGAGGAAATTGCAAAAGAGTTAGGTGTATATGATCAGGTAAAACAAGACGGAGGAAGCTGGGCAAATGTATCTTCTAAAACATGCGGAAATATAGTAAGTAAAGCTATTGAAATAGCGAATAGAAGTGTAGAATAGTTATTTTTATTTTCGGATGGTAACAATATTTTATAATTAGAAAATCTCCAATGGAACAGACACTAAAAAAGTGTTTTCCATTGGGGATATTTTTTTATAAAAATACTTGCTAAAGAAAAATGCAAATGGTATAATCATATTGAAAAAGTATGAACAAAATATAAGAAAAAGTACATTGAAAACCAAATATTCTACAAAAAAAGCCTATAAAAATACTCTTTTTTATATTATGTTTGTATTTTGAAAAAATAAAAAAACGAAAAAAATCGTTTTAAAAAAAAGGGGGAAAAAGATGAAAGGAACATTTAAGAAA
This sequence comes from uncultured Clostridia bacterium, assembly GCA_947632745.1. GTDB lineage: Bacteria > Bacillota > Clostridia > TANB77 > CAG-508 > CAG-269. The sequence continues at coordinate 6,102 of CANRQH010000077.1, forward strand.
AAAGTTTACAAAGAGAACAAAGGTATAACGTTAATAGCGTTAGTCGTTACGATAGTACTAAATTGCTCGTGCCTCGCAATGGAACAAATGAATAAATTTGAAAAAATATAGAATCTCTTGTATAATAT
>CANRQH010000078.1 GCA_947632745.1 uncultured Clostridia bacterium
TCCTGCTAGAATAATTATAATGATTTTACAATATTTTTGCTTTTTCTTTATATTGCTGCTATCTATTGAAAATACTGGATTTCATTACGCTTTTTGCAACCTAATGAAACCCAGTAAAACCTACTCCGTTAATAACAAACTAATAACAATGTCATTTAACCTTTTCTTTTGCTCTTGGCCCAATTATATCCATCAACAATTCCTTTTCTATAAACTTTGTATGTATATCTCTTTAATATTTTACTTAATAATTTATCTAGGATATTAAGGTCAAAACATATTACTTCTTTTCTCATAAATACCCTCCTATAAAATGATATTTAGAGATATCTCTTATTATATATTTTACCACATTATGTCGAATAACATAACTATTCTAGCCGATAGGTATTGTCGCTTGTTTCCGTTGATACTACTTGATTACAAAATTCGACAATTTTCGACTTTTTCCCATTTTTTCCTATTTTTTCTCATTGTTTCCCATAAATTCCTATTACTATTTTAAGTCTTTTACCAAATCATCCATATATTTTGACTCATTATTTTCGCAAAGAATTGCAGCTTTTTCTATGCTTTTTTCTTTTTGATCTAAATATAATCTTAACCCGTTGTAGTCTTTCCTGTCCATATACCATCTTACTTTTGATATAATTTCATTACATAAATTAAAACTATTTTCCATAACCATCACCACTTGAATTATAGCAAAAATACCTTAAACCTGCAATAGTTATTGTAAGTGTATCTCAAAGCACGGAGAGTTAAAATCTGTGTAGGTTCATTGTAAAATAGATATGAAAGGTAGGTGAGAAACTTGAGCGTATATGTAAGAGTAAAAGAAATACTAAAAGAAAAAAAGAAAACGAAGTATTGGTTTGTAAAAAAAATGGAAGGAGGTTATCAAGCGTTATCCCATCTAATCGACAATGAAACTACGGGAATTCATTTTGATACACTAGAAAAACTTTGTAATGTTTTAGAATGCGATCCTGGAGATATTCTAGTTTTGAAAAAGAAGAAAGGTAAGAATAAAAATGAGTAAATTATTGAACCAATATAACGAACTAAAAAAAGAAGATGCATCTTGCATTTATTTGTTTAGAGTTGGGATTTTCTATAACATATTAAATGAAGATGCAAAAATTATCAATGAGAAACTAGGTTTGAAAATAACCGATTTAGGACCTTCTATTTTCAAATGTGGTTTTCCCGTTTCTCAGTTAGACAAATATATCATACTACTAAATCAAATGAAAATAAAGTATAAGGTAATAGATAATTTGCCTAATTCTAATATAAACGATTATATGAAAAATGTAGAAATTAAAAAAATTTTGAATAAAATATCTAATTTAGATATGAATAACACTACTTTTCAGCAATCATTTAATTTGCTGGTAGATATTCAAAAAAAATTAAAAGAAATGCAGTAGAGGAGAAAAAAATCTCCTCTACTTTATATTTTGATTATTTTCTTTTACCGGATGCAAATTCATTAACATATTTTTGTACTTCTGCATAATTATATCCTGCTGCTTCTACTTTTCTTTTTCTTTCATCACCTGTTCCCCAATTTCCTTTGGTCCAGATTTCTCTTGCTATATCAAGTGCTGATTTAGATGGTGTAGATGGTTTTGAAGTAGATGAACCATTTTTGCCTACGCCTTTATTTACAAGATTTTGTATAGTATTATAATCATAACCCGCAGCTTGAAGTTTATTTTTTCTTTCTGTTCCTGTTCCCCATTTTCCTGCCCATACTTCCGCAGCAATTTCTTCATTTGATTTTTTAGCTGTTTGATTATTAGAACTTGATGTTCCTGATACGATCACGCTATCATTTACCCATCCTAAATTTCCATTATCAAGTAAGTATGGATTCAATGCACCACTAATAATTTTTGTTATTGTACCTGTGGTTCTTGCTGGATTTAATTTCTTTGTAGAATTGCTTGCTACATATACACCATTTATTGTAACAACATCTCCTACTTTTCTGCCACTTGGTTGTGGTGTTGGTGTAGGTGTAGGTTGTGAGCCTCCATCTAGTGCAGCATTAACTAAAGTTACTAATTCATTGAATTTGCTTTTCAAATAAGGTCCAGGGCAATTAGTATTAGAAAACATATCATGTCTTGTTAAACTTCCATTTGGAGTATTATCATATACTAATCTAAAATTATGTCTTTTACAAATGTCTATACATAAATTTACAAGTGAATTCCAAGCTGCATCTGATATCCTCCATTGACCACCAATTTCGCAGTTAGAAACTTCAATAGTAACTGCTTGCCTATCATTTGCTCTTGAACTTGATGTATATGCTCTGTCCTCTTCATAGACATTACATACTATATCTCCATCATTTCCTATACAGTAGTTTGCACTTGCTTTTCTTCCTGGTTTTTGAAATATATTTACTGCACATTGTTTACCAGTAAGAATTCCGGCCATGTGATGTGGAGTAATTTTACATATTTTTTGTCCTGCTCTTCCGTGTTCGTAATTTCCTTCAGCAGCGATATATACGCCACTTGCTAATTTCGATACAGTACCCATTATTCTTCGCCCTCCTCTTTACCATTACTTAATTCTGCTTCCATCTCTGGTGTCATTTCGATTTCTTCATCGATAATGTTGTTTTCTTCCATTAGAAAGACCTCCTTTATAAAAAAATAAAATACAGGAAGTTTTTTTATTTTTCTTCCTGTATTTTTGAAATAAACGAACTTTGTTCTTGTATTAAATTATTGATTTTTTGCATCATATAATACAGTAGCTGTACCAATTCCACCTAATGCAGTTATTACTGCGGTTATTATTGCATTAGCATCTAGTCCTTCAATATGAATTAAGATACCTATTCCTGCAGAAATAAATCCCACAATAATATTTTGGATTGGAATAGGTAATGTTTCATTCCAACCAAAATGCTTTGATACTTTTCCAAGTATATATGTAAACAAAGTTGTTACAATATACACTAAAACTTGAACTGTCATTTTTAATTCCTCCTTTCTTAACTTAATATTCTATATTGTTCTTTAATATAAGCCATTTCGCTATCAATGTATGAATTTTTTTGATTTAATTTCTTTACAATGTCCTCATATCTATCATACATTTCAAAGATTGCTTCAAATTCTTGCCTTGTTTTATGTATTCCATTTCGCAAATCTCCGGCGAAGCTACATATTTCATATCTGTATTGTAACCTTTGATTATCTCTAAATCCTTTTAATTGATAATTTAATATTGCAGTCATTGCTCCTATAACTATTCCCGCATCACCTATTAACACGGCCCAATTACTTAAATCTTCTATCATTATTTTTCACTCTCCTCATTTGTTTTTTGGTTTTTCTGGCCAACTAATGTTGTAAGGAAATCCCTCCTGTTTAGTAAGATCTCTTAAGTCTTGTCTATATTTTGCCATTTTTCCAGTAATAGATGATGCTAATGTTTTTAGGAAATTAATCCATGAAGTAAACGATGTTCCTTCCGGCATTTCTAATCCCATTCGATCTAAGCACATTTCTGCATCTGTTTCTTGTAACAATTTATCTCTTACTGCTCTTATTTCTGCTGCAGCTTTTTCATAATCTTTATCTTTGACAAATTTTAGCCACTTTTCAATATTTGCCTCTATTTCTTCGGCAAGATTTTCCCTATAATCTACTTCTGCAGTATATACATCATAGGTATAAATTTTATTTTGGCTTGTAGATTCATCTTCTAATGTAGGAACATCCACAATTTCTTCTTGAATATTGTCAAAAAAAAGAACGGCACATTTTCCGTTCTCAACTTTTTCTATACTAAAACTTTTTTCTGGTCTTACACTGTTTTGTACTTTCATGTTTTACCACTCCTTTACATTTTTCTAAATCAATATATGGCTTAAAATATTTTTCTTTGAATCTGTAACTGTTACAATGTTTTAGCCATCCATTGTAACTTATCATTGCTGATGCATCTTTATAATTAATTTTTCCTTTTTTGTATATTCTTTTTGCTCTTCTTTTTATTCGTAAGAAATTTCCCCTCCTTAAAGTTGTATAACCACGATAGAAACGATATCCGATAAAATCTACTGGCCTACTATCAACCTTAAATAAAATCCAATTTTCCTTTAATTTCAAATGTTCCTTTTGCAAATATTCTTCTACTTTATCTTTAATTTTATGAAGTTCTTTTTTATTTCTATGAAATAAAATCATATCATCCATATACCTTATATAATATGGAACTTTCAATTCTTCCTTTATATAATGGTCTAAATCTTGTAAGAAAAAATTTGCAAACCATTGTGAAGTATAATTACCGAATAGGTAATCCTGCTTCGGAGCTGTCTATTATAACATCAATTAAATCTAATGTATCTCCATCTTTTATAATTTTTCTAAACTTCTTTTTCATTATTTCCTTATCAATAGATGGGTAGAATTTCTTTACATCTAATTTTAAGCAATATTTTGTATTTTTTCTATCTTGTACCAATATTTTCTTTATATGCTTTGCTCCATAATGTAGTCCTCTTCCTGGAATAGATGCACAAGTATAGTCATACATTCCTTTTCTTAAAATGGGTTGTATTTGCTGCATTAGAGACCAATGTATTATTTGGTCCGGATAAAACATAGGCTTAAATATAACCCTTTCCTTTTTTCTTACTCCATCGTGAATAGCAATTTTCACATAAGGACTTGCAACATATTTTTTATTAGCAAGCATATCGTATATTTGGTCAATATAAAAAGGCATATCATTAAACACTTTTTTTACAGCCATTCTATTTTTTTTGCCTTTTGAAGCATTTGATATTGCCTTTCTAATGTTTTCTTTCGCTATTATATCATTATAAATATTTCCTACTCTTTTCATAACTTACACCTGGTTTTCTTATTTTTGTCTACCGGTTTTTCGCTTAAAGGAAGCTACTACACCAGTCCAGTTCGACTAATTTTTGTCAAGCGACAAGGAAAGTGATGTGTAATAAAATTAAAATAAGTAGGCGAGCCCCGATGTTCCAATTCGAATTAGAAGAAGCATTGTTCAAGTTCCAATAGAACAACCCTGCATTCGCACCGTTGTTAACGTTACCGCCCACGTGAGCGAAAAAAACAAAAACTGAACCATAACACCGGGATCGCACACACCAAATCCCCTATGAGCATTATATGTAAATGGTAAAATAATATGTAGGAAAATGGCAAAGAAAAATGTCGTTTTTCCTACATATTTTTTTATCTCAAATTCTATGGTATAATTCAATTATGTTTACCATAAGGAGGTGAGATAAAAATGACCAATGAAGAAATCGAATTAGGAATAGACAATATTTTAAAGGGGGTGATTAGATTGCAAATAAAACCTAATTTCGCACGGTATAGCTAGAGAAACTGGATGTGATTGGAGAACAGCTAAAAAAAGATATGAACTTCAAAAAAGTATAGAAGAAGGTAAACCTCTACCGTTAAAAGAACATAAATCAATGCTTGATCCATATACACATATAATTGACTCAAAACTTGAAATAGCTGGTATTACAGCTTCTGCTATTTATCATTTTTTAATTAAAACTACGGATTATGCTGGTAAATATGGATTAGTAAAAAACTATGTAAAAAAGCACAAGAATTCAAAACCAAAAAAAGCCTATGTTCATGTTCCTAAAGAACCTGGAAAATCTGGACAAGTAGACTGGAAAGAAGATTTTGTATTAATAAATAAAGCTGGTGAACCTATAAACTTCAACATTTTTCTTTTTACATTACCATTCTCTGAAAAGAAATTTGGAAAGCTAACTCTTGATAAAAAACAAGATACAGTTATTAATTGCTTGATTTATACTTTTATGTATTTAGATGGTATTCCAAAAGATATTTGGTTTGACAATATGCTTACTATTGTCGATGCCTCGAAAATGAACAAACACGATAGAATTAATGATAAAATTAAGCAATTTGCAAAAGATACAGGATTTAATCCGATACCATGTCGTCCAAGAAGACCTATGAGTAAAGGCTCTGTAGAGGCTTTTGCTAAATTATGCGATAGATTGCTAGCATACAATAATGAATTTGAAACTGTAGAAGATTTGGAAGAAATTGTTAATGAATTTAATAAGGATATCAACAATGAAACATCTCAAACTCATAATAGAGTTGTTAATGAGGTTTTTAAATACGAAAAAGAATATTTATTACCTAT
>CANRQH010000079.1 GCA_947632745.1 uncultured Clostridia bacterium
TCACTTAATTTTTTTAATCATCATACTAATATAAAATTAGATAATAAATTAATTATTGCAGATGTTTATGAATTAGGAGAAGACAATTTAAAATATGGAATGTATTTATTTACTGAATTATTTTGGGACAAAATTAAAATAAACAGAAAAAACAAAAAAGCAATTTATTTAGATGAAATATGGCGTCTTATTGGTGTTACATCAAATAAAGATGTTGCATCTTTTATATATAAAATATTTAAAACAATAAGAAAATATGGAGGAAGCAGTGTTGCAATTACACAAGATATTTCAGATTTATTTAGTTTAGAAAATGGAACATATGGAAAAAGTATTTTGAATAATTCAAGTATCAAATCATTTTTTTCTTTAGAAGAAGATAATATAAAAATACTATCAGAAAATATTAACTTATCTGAAAAGGAAAAGATAGAAATTAAATCTTTAAAAAGAGGAGAGAGTTTAATGTTTATTGGAGATGAACATATTTTAGCAAAGGTAGAATGTTCTGAAAAAGAAAAAGAAATAATTGAAGAACCAAAAGAAAAATAAGATAGAAAAAATTGGTTTATAACTTAGGGAATTAATACATTTCAAAACAAAAACAGGTGTTTTGAAAAAGGAGGGAATAACAATATTAAAAATTTTAACTGCAATAGGAAATGAAAATTTAAATAATGTATTACGAAAAGAAAAAGAATTTGAAATTTTGGAAAATGATATTTTTTATCGAGAAGGCATTTTAGAATTTTTAGAAAAAAATAAAAAAGTTGATATTTTAATTTTATATGAAAAATTAAATGGAGAAATAAATTTAATTAATTTAATAAAAAATATAAAAAAATTAAATAATGAAATAAATATATTTTTTATTTTAGAAAATAAAAATCCAGAATTAGAAAATTTTTTAAAAAATGAAAATATAAAAAATATTTTTTATAATGATGAAATAGATATTAAAAATTTTATTGAAAAATTAAAAAATGCAAAAATAAATAATGAAGAAAAATTAGAAGAAGAAATAAAATTGTTAAAAAATATAATTAATAAAAAAGATAAACAATTGTTAAAATATCAAAATTTAAATCAAAATGAAAACAGCGAAAATTTAAAAAAGAAAAAAATAATAGCAATAATAGGGGATGAACATTCTGGAAAAAGCTTAATTATAAGCAATTTGCAAAATATTTTAAATGACACAAAAAATGAAGAAGCAAACAATTTTGAATTTCAAGAAATAAATATGAACAATTTTTATGAAATAGAAAAAGTAAGTAATACAATATATAAAATTGTTTTTATTATTGAAATAAGTTATGAAAAAATAAGAAACAATAAAAAAATTATAGACGAATTAATTTTAAATAATAAAATTAATTCAGAAAAAATAAATATTATATTTAATAAAATAAATAAATATTCAATAAATAAAAATATAGCAAAAAATATATTTAAACAATTTAATATAATTGGAAAAATTAAATTAAATAATTATTGTGATTATTTAATAAATAAAAATAATAATTATAAAAAGGAAAATAAAAAATTAATTAAACAATATTTAAAAATAATAAATAAAATAGATAAATAAAATGATTATAAAAAATACATCTAATAAAATTATAAATTTGTAAAAAAGAAAGGAAAAAAATATGGAGTTAGAACAAAATACAGAATTAAGTTTAGGAGTAGATAATAAAAAAGAAAATTTTTTAAATAGTACATTGTGGAAAACAATAAATAATGGAATAGATATTGGATTAAGATTTGTACTTCCAGATTTAGTTGAAGATGAAATTATAAATTTAAAAGACAATTTAATAAATTATGGCTTAAAAGATGGAATAAAGAAAAGTATTGATTCCGTAATAGAAACAGGTAAGCAAGCAATTGGAATTGTATCAGGAAACTTTGAAAACATAGGCCAAATTCAAAGTACTATAAAAAATGGGGGAATTATAGATAAAGTTTCAGATGTATTAGATACAGTTATAGATAAAACAGTAGATTCAGGAAAAATAAATAGTTCTATTGGTAAAGTTTTAAAAAATGGTAAAAGTTCAATACTTTCCAGTGTTGAAAGAAATATAGAATCAACCTTAAATAATCAAATAAGTAGTGCAGAAAAAGTGGACAAGTATATAGGCAATTGGAAGGAATATTATAATAATAAGGATTTTGAAGGAATGCAAAAAGAATACACAAAAATAAAAAATGAATTAAAAGAACTTGTTCCATTAGAAAATACTATTAATAATGCAAGATATGTAGAGAACCTACACAATTTAATAAAAAACAATGGTCAAAATTTTGATTTAACAGAGGAAGAATTAGAATTAGCAAAAAAATTGCAATAACTTATTTTGTAACAATCCGTAAGATTATAAAGATATTAAAAATAAAAAACATTGTTAATGAAATAATTTATCTAAGAAGTGGACTTTTTCAAAAAAATACTATATAATAAAAAAAATTCAATTAAATATAGATAAATTTAACAAAATGTAGTATAATAGAAAGAGAGGTTTATTTTATGTTAAAAATATATTTAGATAATTGTTGTTATAATAGACCGTTTGATGATTTAAGACAAGAGAAAATCAAGTTAGAAGCTCGGAGCAATAGAAACAATTATTAATATGTATTTAAATAAAGAAATAAAAATTTATGCAAGTAAAATTATTAACTATGAAATTGATAATATTTCTGATGGAAATAAAAAAAGACAAGTTGAAGATTTATATGATGGATTAGAAATAGAAAATATACCGTATACAAACAAAATAAAGGAAAAAGCACAAGAATTAAAAAAATATAATATCCATTATATGGATGCATATCATATAGCATATGCTGAACATAAAAATTTAGATTATTTTATAACAGTTGATAAACAATTAGTGAATGCTTGTAAGAGAGCAAATTTAAAATTAAAGGTAGTAAATCCTATGGAATTTATAATGGAGGTGATATAAATGGCAGTAACTGTGAAAGATTTAGAAAAAATAAGACAAGAAGGACTTAAAGCATTAAGAGAAAAATTAGGGCCAATTGGAATGATAAAATTTATACAGATGTATAGTGATGGAGAAGGAGATTATACAGAAGAAAGAAGAGAAAAATTAAAGGAATTAAAAGAAGAAGATTTAGAAAAATATTTAGAAGAAAACTAAATAAAAAATTCATGTTACTATTTAGGCATTTCTATAAAGAATCATTTTGCTAAATAACTAAGGATTGAAATCTTTAGTTATTTTTTGTATTTTTTTTATGTAAAAAAGCGCCGATAAAATAAAAAAAGGTAGGCCACGTAAAATTTCATCAAATTTTCTTGCAAAATTTTTCTCTTTTTAGTATAATACAAAATATAAAAACAAGTGAAAAGAGGTAATAATAATGGCAGAAAGACAAGACGGAAAGATAATAGAAAGAGATATTGAAGAAGAAATGAGAACAGCGTATATAGACTACGCAATGAGTGTTATAGTTTCTCGTGCTCTTCCAGATGTAAGAGATGGGTTAAAACCTGTTCATAGAAGAATTTTATATACAATGCATGAAGATGGTTTAACATCAGATAAACCATATAGGAAGTCTGCAACAACAGTTGGAGACGTGCTTGGTAGGTATCATCCACATGGAGATGCTTCTGTTTATGATGCATTAGTAAGGTTAGCACAAGACTTTTCTATGAGATACATGTTAATTGATGGACATGGAAACTTTGGTTCAATAGATGGTGACCCACCAGCTGCTTATCGTTACACAGAAGCAAGAATGTCAAAGATAGCGGAATTAATGCTTACAGATATAGAGAAGAATACAGTAGACTTTATGCCAAACTTTGATGCAAGATTACAAGAACCAACAGTACTACCTGCACAAATTCCAGCATTACTTGTAAATGGTTCATCAGGCATAGCCGTAGGTATGGCAACCAATATTCCACCACATAATTTAAGTGAAGTAATAGATGGACTTGTAAAAATAATTGATGAAGACGAAGTATCTGATGAAGATTTAATGCAAATTATAAAAGGTCCAGATTTTCCAACAGAGGGAATTATTTTAGGAACAGAAGGAATAAGAGAATCTTACAAAACAGGTAGAGGCAAGTTAACTTTAAGAGCAGAAGCTGAAATAGAAGAAATGGCAGGAAACAGACAAAAAATAGTAGTTAGCTCACTTCCATATCAAGTAAACAAAGCAAAATTAATTGAAAATATGGCTAATTTAGTTAGGGAAAAGCGCTTAGAGGGAATATCTGAAATAAGAGATGAATCAGACAGAATTGATAGAGTAAGAATAGTAATTGAGTTAAAAAAAGATGCAAATGCTCAAGTAGTTTTAAATCAATTATATAAAAATACCCAAATGCAAACAAGTTTTGGTGTAATTATGCTTGCCCTAGTAAATGGAGAACCTAAAATACTATCTTTAAGACAATGTTTAGATTGTTATTTAGAGCATAGAAAAGATGTAACACTTCGTAGAACTAAGTTTGAACTAGACAAAGCTTTAGCAAGAGTTCATATTTTAGAAGGTTTAAGAATAGCAATAGATAATATTGATGAAGTTATTTCAATAATTAGAAATTCTTATGATGATGCTAAAGAAAGATTAATAGAAAGATTTAAACTTACTGATATTCAAGCACAAGCAATACTAGATATGAGATTAAGAACACTATCTGGTTTGCAACGTGAAAAAATTGAAGAAGAATATAATGAATTAATGAAATTAATAGAACATTTGAGAGATATATTAAACAGTGAACACCTAGTTTTTGAAGTTATAAAAGAAGAGCTATTAAAAGTAAAAGAAAAATTTGGTGATGAAAGAAAGACAAAAATAAAACCTGCAGAAGGTGAAATAGAAGTAGAGGATTTAATTAAAGAGGAGCAAACCGTTATAGCCCTAACACATTTCGGTTATATAAAGAGAATGCCAATAGATACATATAAGAGCCAAAAAAGAGGCGGTAAAGGCATTACCGGAATTGCAACTCGTGAAGGAGATTTTGTAAAACAAATCTTTACATCATCTACACATGATTTAATATTGTTCTTTACAAATAAAGGAAAACTATATAAACTTAAAGGATATGAAATTCCAGAAGCAGGTAGAACTGCTAAAGGAACTGCAATTGTAAATTTACTTAGTTTAGATGCTGGAGAAAAAGTTTCTGCTGTAATTCCAATTCAAAACTTCGCAGAAGGAAAATACTTGCTTATGGGAACTAAAAATGGTTTAATTAAGAAAACAGCTCTTTCTGAATATAATTCAGGAAAGAAAACAGGGCTTTTAAGTATTACTTTAAAAGATGATGATGAGCTTATTTCTGTAAAATTAACAGATGGACAAGACAATGTAGTTTTAGTTACCCGTAAAGGTTTGTGTATTACATTTGATGAAAAAGATGTAAGACCAATAGGTAGAATTGCACAAGGTGTTATAGGAATAAGAATTGCTGAAGATGATGAAGTAATTGGAATGGAATCAATAATTGCTGGAAGTAAAGCAACATTACTTGCAATAACAGAAAATGGCTTTGGAAAACGTACGGAATTAGACGAATACAGAGTTCAACAAAGAGGTGGAAAAGGAGTAATAACATACAAAATTACACCTAAAACAGGAGAACTTGTTGGAGTAAAAATTGCAGATGATACTCAGGATGTAATGTTAATTACTGATACTGGTACAATAATTAGAATGAATGTTAGTGAAATAAGTGTTTTAGGAAGGTCAACACAAGGTGTTACTCTTATAAGAACAAATGATGGAGGAAAAGTAGTAAGTATAGAAATTGTAGATAAAGAAGAAAATGAAGAATAGTTTTTTTGAATTAAAAGTTTCTATATTAAAAATAAATTAAAAAAATATTACAGCAAATAAAAAAAATGTTATATCACACCAAAATTCGACAAATTTTGCAGGATTGGTGTGATATAATTATATATATAAGCTTATATTCTCTTTGTTTCTTCTGCAATAAATAATAATTATTATTTGTCCAAATAGCTACTAATAATTATTATTATTTCCTTCTGTATTTATTAGTAGCTATTTTCTTTTATTAAAAGTGTCAGGACTAAATTATGAAATTTTTTAAAAAAGTCTGTTAATCATTGACATTAAATGGTTAGCAGACTTAAATTTGTT
>CANRQH010000080.1 GCA_947632745.1 uncultured Clostridia bacterium
AACTTGTAGAATAAAAGATGTTTCTACTATTGCAAATAATGATATTAATAACTTTTTAAATATGAAACTTCATAAATATATTGGATTTGATTTTAATTTTGAATCATACAAAAATGTATAAAATAATTAAAAAGGAGAAAAAGAAAATGTTAGAAAATTTTAAAGTTATATGTCATAGTTGCATTAAATATGAAGGGGAAAAAATAATTTATATAGACCCTTTTAAAATAAAAGAAGAATACAAAGATGCATATATTATATTCATTACACATTCACATTATGATCATTTTTCTGTAGAAGACATTAATAAAATAAAAAAAGAAAATACAATAATTATAATAACAAAAGATTTAGAAGAAAAAGCTATTAATCTAGGTTTTAAAAAAGAAAATGTAATAATAGTAGAACCAAATAAAGAATATGAAATAGAAGATATAAAAATAAAAACTGTACCGGCTTATAATATTAATAAAAAATTTCACCCAAAAGAAAATAATTGGGTTGGATATATTATTTATATAAATGGGATTTCGTATTATATATCAGGAGATACAGACATAACAGAAGAAAATAAAAATGTAAAATGTGATGTTGCTTTTGTCCCAATAGGTGGAACATTTACAATGGATTTTAAAGAAGCGGCCAGTTTAATAAATGAAATAAAACCTAAAATCGTAGTTCCAATTCACTATGGAGAAATTGTTGGAACCAAACAAGATGCTGTAGAATTTGAAAAACTAATAGATAAAAATACAGAGTGTAGAATTTTAATAAAATAGTTTGTAAATAAATTAAGTATTTAATAAATAGTAAAAAGCTCTAAAAATAGATCATAATAATATGAAAAGTGTAATACTCAATAGTTAATCGAGAATTACACTTTTTATGTTAAAAATAGAATTATTCAGGAACAACATCACTTTCCACTTTATAAAATGCTTGAGAATGATTACAAACAGGGCAAACAGCAGGAGCTTCAGTAGCTATATGAATAAATCCACAAACTTTACATTTCCAAACAACGACATTATCTTTTTTAAAAACTTTTCCTTCTTCAAGTTCTTTAAATAATTTTCTGAAAATTTGCTCATGATTTTTTTCAATTTCACCAATTAATCTAAATTTAGTTGCAATCTCTTTAAAACCTTCTTCATCAGCTTCAATTGCAAATTGCCTGTACATATCTGTCCACTCATAATTTTCGCTAGCTACAGCATCTGATAAATTATCAATAGTAGGAGTATTTGCACCATTCAAATATTTAAAATGAATTCTAGCATGTTGATTTTCATTTCCTTCAATCTCTTCAAAAATACTTGCAATTTCCTGATAGCCTTCTTTTCTTGCTAAAGATGCATAATAAGAATATTTGCTTCTTGCTTCACATTCACCAGAAAATGCTTGCATTAAATTTTTCTCAGTTTTAGAGCCTTTTAATTCCATAAAAAATTTCATTCCTTTCTTACTTTGTATGGAAAATACAAAAGATTACTTTCCTTCAAACTATTACTTTCACAATATTCGTTTTAAATAGTATGAGCATATTTGGAAATTTTATACAATAGTTCCTAAAATCAATTCAAAAGTATAAATATAGAACACTATTAGCATTAGCGACTTATATAAATTGACAGAAATAAAAACAAATGATATAATTATAATATTAAAAATTGATTTAAATAAAATACTTAATTAAAAATATTCCTAAAAAGAAAGGATTTTTAATAATGGATGAATTTAAAGTTATTGTAGTAATGAATGAAACCATGTTAGAAATGTTAAAAGAAAAAAAAGAAAATTATGAAAAAAATTTAAAGATACAGCAATATTTAAAAGACGAAGCATTTTTCTTTAAAATTGATAAGATACGAGCATATAATGTTTTACAATGTGTTGGTGTAAAGCAAAAAAGATTAGAAGATGTATATAAAAAGCTAGTTGCACCAAAAGTATTTTATGATATGCTTCAGCAAGGAAAAATAAGAGAAGATGATAAAAATCTAGTCATTAAATATAAAACATATCGGACAAAGTGACCTATTTAAAAAATAAAACAAGGAGGATTTTATAAAATGAAAGATGAATATATTGAAAAATTTTATAAAGAACTAAACAACTCTTTAGAAGGTGATTATAAAATAATATTAGAACCAAATAGAAAATTTACATATGATTGGATTGAATATGATACAGTGAAATGGGATTTAGAAGAACCAATAAAAAATTTGGTAAGCAAATTATTAAAAGACAACACCATTAGTTTTGAAGAAAAAATTTTAGAAATATATAAATATATATGCTTAAATTATATATATGATGACAATGTTTTATATTTCTTTAAAAGAGATACAAGTGATCCAGAAAATATAAAATACATAGCCGTAGATTGGTATGGAAGAATAATTGATGAAACATGGAAAGAAAACAGAAAAAAGCATAATAGAAGAGTTTGTTATGAATTTGCAAGATTTTATGCAAAAGCAATAAATGAATTATTAAATGAAAATTTTGAAGCCTTTATGTTAGGGGATAAAGAAAATTTACATTATGTTGTTGGATTAACAGGAAAAGAATATAGTGTTATTTTAGATGTAGATGATTTTAATAAAATAAAAGATCTTACTAGGTTAAAGTTGGGACTAACAATTAATGGAGTAACAATATTAAGAGATGATTCTGGAAAATTCCAAAAAGCAGTTGAAAAATTTAATGAAAACAAACTTGATGAATTACCAGAAGTTAAGGAAGCCGAAAAAAATTTAAAAGAAAAAAATATTATAGAATATTTTAATAAAGTTATAGAAATATTGAGGGCTCATAATATAGACTCACAAGGATTTATGGAATATATGAGGTCAAAAATTGAAAATGAAGGAATAGAAATAGAAAAATTATGGAAAGAAATTACTGGTGGTTCTGAAAAAAGATATGTAAGGTGTTTAATGTTCAATTTTAATGAGAAAAACTACTTACTTGATAGTGTTGAACAAAAGTTAATTGCAATTGACAAAGAAGATCTTGATAATAAAGTATTTGTACTTAATCCAGAAGAAAATCAGTATCCTTATTATGGAGGATAATTTAATATACGGTAGAAAGCGAATTATTATAGAGCAAATAAGGGAGAATTAAAAATGAGTATAAATATAGAAAAAATTATAAAATTAAATAATTTAGTTGGATTAGAATTTAGAACAAAACATATAATTGTGTTAAATCCAAATGGTGAGCAAATAGATTTAAAAGACTTAGGTGACAACATAATGTATGACAAAGCAGAATGGAAAATAACAGACGAACTTAGTAAATTTGTTAAAGAATTATCCGAAGATAATACAACAAGTGATGAAGATAAAATTTTACAAATTTTTGATAAAATATGTAAAGATTATGTATATGACGATAATTTAATATCATATATAAAAGAAATTGAAGAGGATGTATTTTATATACCAGATTGGTATGGTCAAGATATTGATCAAGAATGGGAGAAAAATAGAGAAAATCATAATAGAAGAGTATGTTATGAGTTATCAAGATATCTTGCAAGTGCATTAACAGAGCTATTTAAAAATAACAATGATTATAATATATGTATTCATTGGAATAAAAATTTAACACATTATTTTGTGGGATTAACATGTGATGAATATAGTATAAGTTTAGACTTAGATAATTTCTTTAACATAAAGGATCTTACAAGATTAAAAACAGGCTTAACCGCTGAAGGTATAACAGTTTTAGAAGATAAAAAAAATAAATTTAAAAATGCACTTGATAAATTTAATGAGGGTAGAAGTGAGCATGCTATAAAGAATATATCAGATCAGATTGAAAAAACAGAAGATACAGATTCTAAACAAAAAAGCGAAAATGAAGATATTACTTTTCTTAAAAAGGCATTAGAAATTTTAACAAAAAAATACGGTATAGATTCGCAGGGAATTTTTGAGTATATGAAAGAAATAGTAGATATTAGGTTAGGTTCAAATGAAAGAGAAAAAATATGGAAAAGAATAGATGGAAAGACTAAAGAATCTACTAGATATATAAGATGTTTGGTTGTAAATATTGAAAATCAAAAATTTTTGATAGACGTTGATGAAAAAATAATGCGTTTATTTGATGAGAAAGAGCTAAAAATGAAAAGAGCTAATTTTATTGCTTACAATGACCTTTCTCGTGGTGGATTTGATTACTATGATGGCACATAACTAGAAATATTGAATAAAGAGTAAAAATATGGTATAATAAATATATGAACAACAAGGAGGTAAAACACCATGCGGATTAAGATTGCGTCTAATTCCGTTGACAAAATAAACGGGATTAAACATGCAATAGTTCGGTTTTTTGAGCTTCAAGAAACTGAGCTAGAAGTTTCCCATCAGCAAGCTAACTCTGGAGTGCCAGAACAGCCATTTGATGAGGAGACTTACCTTGGGGCTATAAATAGAGTGAACAACTTAATAAGCCCTGAGGAAAAAATCGATTTCTATGTCAGTTGCGAAGCTGGTATAGAAACATTTCTGGGAAAATATTTCAATGTGCAGGTTGTTTGCATATTTGATACTAAAACCCAGAAATACTATTTCGGAAAGAGTGCCGGGTGGCAAATTCCTTCCGAAGATATCGAGATAATTAAAAAGAGCAATCTGGATAGTTATCTCAGAAATCGCAAAGGGATTTCCAGTATAAAATGCCTATTAGGCGAAGATAGTTCAAGAGAAGAATTGGTAACCCAGGCAACACATATGGCATTGGCTTCACAAGAGCTATGCTAATGAGCGAAAAGGTTGAGATGTTTAAATCGAGAGATTTAAAGTCTCAACTTTTTTTAATAAAATAAAAATCATTGACTAAATTTAACAATTATTGTAATATAAAGAAAAAATTAAATACAAGGAGAAAATGATGATAACATACGAAAAATGCAATATATGTCCACATGAATGTAAAATAAATAGATTAAATGGAGAAATAGGAAGATGTAAAGCGCAAGACAAAGTAAAAATTGCATTATACAGCACTCACAATTTCGAAGAACCATGTATAAGTGGAACTAAAGGGTCAGGAACAGTATTTTTTTCAAACTGTAATTTAAACTGTGTTTATTGTCAAAATTACGAAATTAGTCAATTAGGAAGAGGAAAAGAAATTACAGTTCAAGAACTCGCAAATATTTTTTTAAAACAACAAGAAAATGAAGTGGAAAACATCAATTTAGTCACACCAACAAGCTATGTACTTCAAATAATAGAAGCTATAAAAATAGCAAAAAGTAAGGGACTTAAGATTCCTATAATATACAACACAAATGGCTATGAAAAAGTAGAAACTTTAAAACTTTTAGAAGGATATATAGATGTGTATTTGCCAGATTTAAAATATGCAGAAAATGAGATATCAAAAAAATACTCAAATGTAAATAATTATTTTGAAATAGCTACAAAAGCGATAAAAGAGATGGTAAGGCAAGTTGGAAGCCCTAAATTAAACGATAATGGAATTATTGAAAAAGGCGTAATTGTAAGACATTTAGTATTACCAAATAATATACAAAATAGCAAAAAAGTTTTAAAATGGATTAAAGAAAATTTGCCAAGTGAAATTTTTGTAAGTATTATGGCTCAATATTTTCCAACATATAAGGCAAAGGAGATAAAAGATTTAAATAGAAAACTTACAAAAGAAGAGTGGCAAGAAATAGAAGACTTTGTATATGAATTAGAAATTGAAAATGGCTATATGCAAGAATTAGGAGAGCATGAAGAAGAATATGTTCCAAGATGGGAGTGGTGATGCTTTTGGGGACTTAAGAAAAAAAGCATCATTTCAAAAATTTGCCACTTTGTAAAGTTGAATAATAAGGAAAATTTTGATATAATATAATTATGTAAAACTCCTTTTGGGTTTTATGCCATTAAAAAACAATTTTAAGGAGGACAAGGAAATGGCAAACATTAGCATTGAAAAAATCAAGGAACTCGTTAACAAGGAGGGAAAAGCTTACATCCCGGCACACTACAAATTGAAACTAATGAAGGTTCAGGCTCCTGAAACATATTCCAACGAATATGGTGAAGGAGACTATGAGCTATCCGCTGGCGACCCTAAGCTGGAGGGT
>CANRQH010000081.1 GCA_947632745.1 uncultured Clostridia bacterium
TTTGACATGCCAAAAATCTTTTCAAAAATTTTTTTAATTTTTTTTTAAAAAACTATTGACATTTAATAGTTGGTCTTAAATAACATTTATTTTGTTGAATTATATCATAATTTAACATATATAGTCAATGAACATTTTTTGATAAATTTTGTGGAAAGATTATTTATTTTATGATAAAATGATACAAAGATAAAAGAGAGGTAACAATATATGAAAAAATTTTTATTATTACTAATTTTCATTTTAATAGTAGTTGGAGCATTTTTCTGGTTTAAAAAAAATGATAGTTCAATTAATCAGAATATTGCTCAAGAACAAGCAGAAAATGAAGTAATCGATAATATTCCTGAAGAACCTAAAAAAACAGAATTATTTGAAGAATATTATGAACAAGCAGAAACTCTACTTGAAACTATGACATTAGAAGAAAAAGTTGGTCAAATGTTTTTAGTAAGATTTCCAGATAGCGGTATATCAGAGCAAATACAAAATTATGCTCCAGGAGGATACATTTTATTTGAAAAAGATTTTAAAAATGAAACAAAAAAATCCATTTATGATAAACTAACAAACTTACAAAATGTAAGCAAAATAAAATTAATATTTGGAGTTGACGAGGAGGGAGGAACTGTTGCAAGAGTAAGCTCTTACAAGGCTTTTCGTTCATCTAAATTTCTATCACCACAAAAATTATTTGCCAAAGGCGGACTTCAAGCAATCTTAGATGATTCAACAGAAAAGTCAAATTTGTTAAAGGAACTTGGATTAAATATGAATCTTACTCCTGTTGCAGATGTTTCTTTAAATCATTCATCTTTTATATATGATAGAACTTATGGCCAAGATTATAATGAAACAGCAATATATATATCTGAATTAATCAAAACTATGAATAATGATGGAATGATTTCTGTAATGAAACATTTTCCTGGTTATGGTGATAATCCAGATACTCATACTGGTATTGCAATTGATGATAGAAGTATAGAAAGCTTCAGAAATTATGATTTTCTTCCATTTATAAGTGGAATAGAGAACAAGGCTCCATGTATATTAATAAGTCATAATATTATAAAATCAATGGATGAAAATATGCCTGCATCATTATCAGAAAATGTACATAATATTTTAAGAGATGAGCTAAATTTTTCGGGAATTATAATTACAGATGACTTAGATATGGATGCTGTAAAGGAATATGTTAAAAATGGAGAAGCAGCTGTTCAAGCGTTATTGGCTGGAAATGACTTAATTATTACATCTGCTTTTGAAAAGCAGAAAAAAGAAATTTTAACAGCTATTAGTCAAGGTACAATTTCAGAAGAAACTGTAAATATTGCCGTAAGAAGGATTTTAGCAATGAAATATTTTTATGGAATAATATAATAAATTATTATGGAACAATATAGTGAATATGTTTAAAATAAATTAATAAGTAAGTCTAAAAAAATAAAATGAACCTAAATCATACAAAATGTATCTTTTAGGTTCATCTTATTAGCATTACATAGCATTTCTTTAATTTAATTTTTTTAATAAATTCCAAATTTCATTAGTTTTTTCATAATCTTCGTAAGATTTAGTAACATCTTTATCATATTTTTCTAATTCTACTAACAATAATGAAAAACAATCATCATCAAAAATTTTATTTAATTTAGGAATTATTAATTTTAACTTAGATTTCATTTCTTTTATTTCTTTTTTATAATTTTCTTTATTTTTTATGTATAGTAATAATGGTTTATATTTTATCCAACCAAGTGAAGCTTTAAAAAATCTTTCTTTTATAGAAGATTCATTTACATTAATTTGCCTTAAACTTTTAGGATAAGTTCCATCCATAATACATGTATATTTTAAAAATCCATCATGGAAATGATATACAGGTATTTTAAAAACACTAGAATTATTTAATGCAGTAGAAAAGAAAGTATCTTCTCCTCTTGCACTAGGCGGATTATAAAATGCAGGAATTTTATCTATGTTATTAAGATTTAAACACAAAGTAGAGCCTGCAATCCATTTACCAATTCCATCAGATTGAATTTCAGTTGCACCAATTCCTTTGGCTTCACGCATATGAGCATATGTAACACCATTAGTGTTTTTCATTTTTTCTTTAATTGATTCCCAAGATATAATGTCATTACTAATTACTTCTATAAATTGTTTCAAATCATTTTCTGTAAAGTTTTCATCAAAATTTATATATGGAATAGGGGAAATATAGCCACAATGATAGCCAACTGTGACATCACAATTATTTTGCTCAATAAATTTTATATGTTCTAATATATTGTCTTGCTTAATCCATGTATTTTTTCCATGGTCTTTAAGTACTGCAACAGGGTACTCATCATCATCCCAAAATAGAAGATAATCCATTTTATATTTTAAGGCATAATACATAATTGTATTTCTTCCTTTGGCATGACCATGGCCAAAAAACAATTCTAGTTGTTTTGAATCTATATTATGTTTTTCTGCTAAATTTTTTATTTGCCTTTTTATACATTCAGGTGTAATATATTTTACATTAATTTTTTCTAAGACATCTGGGTCAAGTTTATAAAACTCTTCTTTTGGAGTATGTTGATAATTTGAATCGTATAAGATAAAAATAGTTAAATTTATTTTCTTATCATAATTTTCTATTTGTGATAACATATCTTTATAATAGCTATTAATTATATTACATACATTAGACCTACCTGTTACAAAACCTAAACCCATATTTATTTGCTTTTTCATATTTGTTATCCCTTCTTTTACTAAATTATGCCACCATTAAATTATACAACTATTTAAACCAAATGTAAATATTTTTAAGAAAAATGTAATAATTAAGAGAAAAACACTAGAAAAAAATTTGATAAATGATATAATATTTGTGTATAAGTATTTTTTGAAGTTTATAAAAAACGTATAAAATTTATGATATTATTTATATAATGAAGTAAAAAATGAATTAACAATGAAAATAGGGGGATTTTTTAAATGAAAGAACTAATACTATATTCTAATGAAGAAGAAAAAATAAATATCGAATTTGATATATTATATCCTGAACAAAAATATTTACCAATAGTATCGAATAATAATGTAGAAAACGAAAATATATATGATTTAAATATCGAAATAGATGAAATTGCCGAAGCAAAATTTGATAATAGTTTATCAGAATTTGAAAAAATAAATTATACAATAGCAGCAGCCTCAGGGTTATTTACTGGAATATTAAATATACTTTGGAGTAAAGATTATGAATTAGAAAATGCACAAAAATGGGGCAAGGAAAAAATTGAGAAATTTGTATGTGATGTTGCTAAAAAACAAGGATGTAAAAGTGATAATATTCAAGATTCTATTAGATTTCTTGAAAAAAAGTTTCCAATACAAGCTGATAAATATACAAATACATTTGGAGGAGGATTACAACATCATTTAAGAGATTTTTCACATCATCCAACTATTCTTGGATTAATATCATCAATATTAAATCAATTTGGTGTTGGAATTGGAACAGATGTTAATGGTAATTTTATCGTAGATTCCATAACAGACAATCAATTTGTTGGACAAACATTTGGAGAAAAAATATATAATGCTTTTATAATGTGGAGCTTTCATCTAATAAGTGATATGGCTGGTTCTAGCTCTAGTTTAAGCGGTGGTACTGGAATACCTGGCGTTATACTTTCAATTTTTAAAGAAATGTCATCATTACCTATTTTTCAAGAAATAAAAGTAAAATATAAAGACGATGATGTTGGACTTTCAATGTTCATTTCAAAATTATTTAATGGAACGATTTTTAAAGATGAAAATGGAAATCCAATTAAATTGGATTTTAGAACTGAATTAGGATTATTAGCTAATCAAAGTAAATCGGTAATTATTAACGAATGTCTTGTTAGAGGTTTATATACAATAAGAAGTTTGTATAGAGAATTATCTACAAAGAATATTAAAACTATATCTGATTTAAAAAATATTGATTTTAAAGAAGTATTACCTTTTAAATCAAGAGTATTAACAAGAATGCTTACAATATCAAGTGGTGTTTTCGTGTTGCTTGATTTATCAAAAGCAACTGCAAAATCTGTTAAAAAAAACCTATCAACATTTTTTTTGAACATTAACTATGTTGGCATATGTAGATTTATTTTATCATGTAAAGCAGATGCAGGTTATATAGAAGAAGATGTAAGAAAAATATTATATGAGAAGTATTTCGGGAATGATAAACCAATTTTTAATTTTAAAATGTTTAAACTTGATAAAATACAATCACAAATTCTTCATTCTCTACAATTAGAAAAAATTAAATATGATATTTTATACATAAAAAATGAAGAAGAAAAAAAAGAAAAAATAGATTGGTGCAATAAGTGGAAAAAGAATATTTTAAGTAAGCTTAATGAGTCAGAGAATTATTTTATAACAAATGAAGAAGAGTTATATGAAAAACTTAATAAAACATTTCAAAATGATGATAAATTTTATCTTATTGCCATAGAATTATATGTATTTAAACCATACTATATGTTCTCAGAAGATGACAAGAAGATTAAAAAATATAAAATAACTTCAGACTATTTTGAAAATATATTTAAAATTAAACAAAATTGCTTAAGTATAAATAGCATTGATAATATAATTAAAACTTATAACAATTATAATAAAAATGTTTTACAGAATAAAACAAAGAAGTTTATAATAGGAGCATGTGCAACCACAACAATAACTTTAATAACTGGTGGCTTAGGTTGGATGTTTGCTCCTCAAATAGCAATTGCATTGGCAGGAGAAAGTGTTGCTGGATTATCTGGCGCTGCATTGACAAGTGCAAGCCTTGCATTCGTTGGAGGTGGTTCGCTTGCAGCAGGAGGTTTAGGAATGGCAGGTGGAACTGCAATTTTAACAGGTGGAGGAGCTTTAATAGGCCTTGCTAGCTCTAGTGCAACTACTATTGCTACTGTACTTAATAGCAATGCAAATATAAATATATTAGATGAATGTTCAAAAGTTTTAACTTTTAGTAAACTTATTTTAGCAGATAAATTAAAAGATTATACAAGCATTAAAACATTAAAGAAATCTATTGATGAAGCGATTGCAAAATTAGAGAATTATAATGCAAATATAGAGACTTATAGTACTAATAAAGAAAAGAAAAAAATTGTGAAAACAAATGTTAAATATTTATCAAAATGTAGCAAAGCATTAGAAGAAATGATTAATTAAAAAAGCTTAATTAATATTAAATAAAAAAATTATACATGTTTTAAAATATGTATAATTTTTTTATACACATTTTAGAGATTTGTTTACTTGTATCTAAAGAAGTGGTAGAGTAGGGGGAATAGTAGATTTTTAGAATTTTGGAAATTTTAAATTTGTACAGTTTTAAATTTTTAACCTACTATTCTAAAAAACGAACATTTGTTATTTGGTTAAAATTTAAATAATATTTTCAAAATAATAAATATTTTTATAAATTCAGACCTCTCAAAATCGTTTTTAAGACTTTTTTATATTAAACTAATAAAGTTTATCGTCTAATAAATTTAATTGCTTATTTTAGTTTGTATAATTTTCATTATAATATTACTTATATAAAAAATTATTATCAAATAATAACAATTTTGCTATTATAATATGATAAATATTAAGAACTAATAAAATTTATGCAATTACTGGCATAACTAGATTTCAACTCCAAAAGCGCTAAAAACCGACACACGAGAATCGATTTTAAGCGATTTTTATTTTTTCTTAATATAACTTGTTGTGTAAAAAATAAGGCTATTTTGGAGTGAAGCCCTAAAATCGTTTTTTAGGAGTTTTTTTATAGAAATAAACAAGTTATATGTCTAAAATATATAAACTAATATAAAGATATAATAAATCTGGAAATATTATATGAATAATAAATAATGAATTGCTAGGATCAAAAATAAAGAGTTTTTATAAAAAAGATGATAAGTTATATGACTTAAAAGTAGCTATATCAAAGGAATAGC
>CANRQH010000082.1 GCA_947632745.1 uncultured Clostridia bacterium
AAATAAAAATGCAATATTAATCATTGACAGGAAATCCAATAAAATATATAATAAATGCGTATTAGGAGAGTAAAAAATGGACAAAGTACAAGTATTATTATCCACATACAATGGAGAAAAATATCTGCAAGAGCAAATTGAAAGTATCTTAAAGCAAGAAGATGTAGAAATTTCTTTACTAATAAGAGATGATGGCTCTTGCGATAAGACAATTGAAATAATAGAAAATTTAAAGAGAAAAAATTCAAATATAAGCTATTATCCTGGAGACAATTTGGGTCCTGCTAGAAGTTTTATGGATTTAATAAATAAATCAGGAAATTTTGATTATTATGCTTTTTCTGATCAAGATGATGTTTGGAAACCTAAAAAATTAATTTCAGCAATTAATAAGTTAAAGCAAAGTAATAAACCATCTTTATATATGTCTTCGTTAGAAATTGTAGATGAAAATTTAAATTTTATTGAAACTAAACAAGTAGATGGGAATTTCTGTTTTGAAGGCGAAATGATTAAAAATTTTGCAACTGGTTGTACTCAAGTTTTTAATAAAACTTTAATGGAAATTATTAAAAGTTATACTCCAAATTATATTATTATGCATGATTCGTGGATTACAAGAGTATGTTATGCAATTGGTGGAAATGTTATAATAGATAATAATAGCAATATTTTATATCGTCAACATCAAGGTAATGTGCTTGGATATCAAGATGAAGGATTTCAGAAATTAAAAAGACAGTTTAAAATTGCTTTCCTAAATAAAGTTCGTATGAGAGTAAATATTGCAAAAGAATTAAAAAATGGATATGAAAATCTTTTATCTTCTAATGCAAGAGAAGTTATAGACAATTTAATTTCTTATCCATATGATAAGAAAGCAAAAAAATGGCTATTAGAAAATAAAAATTTTAGAACAAAAGACCCAAAAATGAATAGAAAGATGAAATTATCTATTTATTTAAATAGATTTTAAAATAAAGGAGTGACTAAAACAAATTGGAAGAAAAACATATTTTTATTGTGGGTTCTAATGGGATTCCTGCTAAATATGGAGGCTTCGAAACTTTTGTAGAAAATTTAACAGCAAAAAAAGTAAGTCCTAATATTAAATATCATATTGCTTGTTTAGGAAAAGATAATAATGAATTTGAATACAATAATTCTAGGTGTTTTTCTATAAAAGTTCCAAATACTGGTCCTGCTAAGGCTGTATATTATGACTTAGTGGCACTAAATAGATCTATTAAATATATAAAGAAAAATAATATAAAAAAACCTATTATTTATCTTTTAGGTACTACAATAGGTGGATTTATTGGATTTTATAAAGCAAAATTAAAAAAAATGGGCATTCCGTTATTTGTCAATCCAGATGGTTGCGAATGGAAAAGAAAAAAATGGAATTATTTTGTTAGAAAATATTTGAAATTATCTGAAAGATTTATGGCAAAATATGCAGATTTATTAATTTGTGATTCTATAAATATTGAGCAATATATTAAAAAAACATATTCAAAATATCAACCAAAAACTACTTTTATCGCTTATGGTTCAGATTTTCCCGAGCAAAATACACAAGTAAATGAAAATGCTTTAGAAAATTGGTATAAAGAAAAACAAATTAAGAAAAATGAATATTACTTAATAGTTGGAAGGTTCGTACCAGAAAATAACTATGAAACTATGATAAATGAATTTATGAAATCAAATACACCAAAAGATTTAGTCATTATAACTAATGTAGAAAAAAATAAATTTTATGAAGAATTAAAGCAAAAGACTCATTTTGACCAAGATAAAAGAATTAAATTTGTAGGAACTGTATATGATTCTAACTTATTAAATAAAATTCGTGAAAATGCTTATGGATATTTACACGGACACGAAGTTGGAGGTACTAATCCATCTCTTTTAGAAGCCCTATCTTCAACTAACTTAAATATATTATTAGATGTTAGTTTTAACAGAGAAGTTGCTTCCGACAGTAGTATATATTGGAATAAAGAAAATGGTAATTTAAGCAATTTAATAAATAATTTAGAAAATATCAAACCTGATGAAATGCAAAAATATGGAATTAAAGCTAAGGAAAGAATAAAAGAAATTTATAATTGGCAAAAAATTGTAAAGCAATATGAAACAATTTTTTTAAGCTAAAATTTTTTAACTCGCATTTATTTAAACTGCGAGTTTTTATTTTAATTGGTCTTCTGTTACAATATAAATATAAACATAGTTACTTAAAATAACATACAAATTACTCTCTTCTTTATTTGGTATTTTATAATGAATTATATTTACTTGATTTTGTTCTGCTAAATCAAGTAAGTCTTCTAATGCAAGTACTTTCATAACTTTCAAATCTTTTAAATCAGGCATATTTGTTACAGTAACAATTAAATCTTTATAATATTTTAATATGTGATTTATGTTATAATTATACATTTGTTCTCGTTCTTTTTTATTTTTGATAATTATCTCTATAATTATTAAGATTATTGCTCCTAATATTAAAGCTCCTCCGATTATATAATAAATAATTTGTTGTACTTGAATATTATCTGTTGGTAAATTGATGCTGTTTTCTAATTTTTTTTCATAATTTTCTTTTATTTCACTTACTGTGTTAGTTATTGGAATTTCTAATTCTATACTATCTTCTATTTTTTGTGTTTCTGCTTTAAAGTTAGAAGTCTCAATAGTATAAGAAATATTAAATTTTAATTTTAACACAGAATCTATTATAATTCCATATGTCTTTTCATATGAACGTGCTAAATTATTATAATATTCATAATCAATATTAACACCTTTTTTAATTATAAATTCATCTGTATTTATATATTTTTTACAAGTATTTTCGTTAAAAGTTGTTTTTCTATTCCAAACTTCTTTTTCTTGACCATCATTTTCTTTTACTGTTCCAATTAAATTTGCAATAATATTGTAAGTGCAATCAAAGTTTGTTTTTTTATCTCCTTTGAAGTCATATTCAAAATTTATTTTGTATAAATTAATGGATTGAGATGCATAGTATCTTCCTGATGGAAGAGTCTTAGTTTCATAAAAAGTGTTTGGTTTTAATAGTACTTCATAATTACTATTTTTTTGTATTACATAATTATATACTGGTATAATATTTTCTTTATAATTAATTCCTTGACTAATAAAAATATATGCTATATATATCATCAATACAATAATAATCACAACAATATAATTACTTCTATTATAATTTTTTTCTTTTTCTCTATTCCAAGTTCTATATCTTGTTTTACTTTTAGGCATAATAATTTTCCTCACTTTACTTCTATTTTACTATCTCCATTATTAAAATAACTGTTCAGCCAAATAGAGGGAAATCCAATATATTTTATATGAAACATATACACACCCTTAATTTGTTCTATTTTTATTAAGTTAGAATCAGCTACATTGTTATTGTCTCCTTTTGTTTGATATACTACTGAGTTTTTTTCTTCTTTTTTATTGACTATACGGTGTGCAATGTTTTTATTTTCTATTGTATAAACAATTATAGTATTTATAGGTATTTGTTTTAATTCTTCTTCACTCATTTTTCTAAAAATTATAACATCTCCTCTATTATATGTAGGAGACATACTATCAGAAAGAATCGCAATTGGTTCATATGGAAACAGTCCTAACATAAAGCAAATTAAAATAATAGATAAAATCACAGCTGATACAAAACTAATTTTTGATATCATAGTTTCTTGATTTTTCCTAATGTCTTTCTTTTCCTTTGTAAATTTATATTTAAATAACCCATATATGATTGTTGGTGACAATACTCCAATTGCACCAGTTACAAACCAATTCATATTTGGTAAAATTGGTAATAATAAAATTATTAACTCTTTTGGGATTCTATAAATTAAAGTTAATGAATATGAACCTTTTAAAGATAAATATGTGTATAAAATATTGTATGAAATTAATGGTATAATTGTACTGCATATATATTTAAACAATTCTTCTTTGTTAGAAAATAATTCAAGTATAGTGTTATATTTTATTTCTAGTAATAATAATAAAATTGTTATTATTGTTAATGCTAATTTATTTTTTTTATTTTTTATTGCAATTATGCTTCTTGTAACTTCTATTCCTACAATAGGGATGATTTGTAGAGTTGTATTTTTTATAATAGATAACATATTATGCTTATAAGGACTTTTTGTGAATCCTAAAATAAACCCCATATAGAAAAAAATAATAATATGAATGCAAGAAAGAATTACTAAATAAATAAAGTATTTTCTTTTTTTGCCAAAACTAATATAATCTTTCTTGCTATTCTTTAACATTAAAATTGCCATACATATCCAAAATACTGTATTTATTGCATTATATAAGTTTGTATAGTTTATTAAAAAATGAATAGTAATTACTAAATAAATACTTAATATAATAAATATTTCTTTATTTTTGTACATATTCTATTATTCCTGTCATTGATCTTGTTTTTATAGTTGGCACTTCAGTAGTACTTTTAATATATTCCGCTTTTACAGTAAATGTTGTTTGTTCTCCTGCTTTTAGCTCGTGTGCAATTTCTGTTGTAACATAATTAATTGCTGGTGAACCTTCACTTTCTTCTTGGAAAAGTACATTATCTAACTGTGCATCAATAGTACCAGCATTTTGAATAGTTATAACATAACTTATATAATCTCCTGGTTTAACTAACTTTGAATCAAATGTGACACTTGTATTTGTATATTGTGGAGTTCCGGGG
This sequence comes from uncultured Clostridia bacterium, assembly GCA_947632745.1. GTDB lineage: Bacteria > Bacillota > Clostridia > TANB77 > CAG-508 > CAG-269. The sequence continues at coordinate 4,766 of CANRQH010000082.1, forward strand.
TCACATCCTTCACTTACTTCTTGTATATCTATATTTGTGATTTTTACATTCCATACACCTGTAATTTCAGCAGTTCCATTTACTGTTAATTGGGTTGCAAATGTTGAATAACCTATTGCCATTAATACTATTACAATTATTAGTGCTCCTATGACAACATTTTTAGTGCTTTTCATTTCTATACCTCCTTTAGGGGTAATCCATACATCCCTATATTTATTATATGTGTTTATTTTTTTTATGTTATTTTAGAAAAACACAAAAAAAGATGTCTTCATAGAATATACAATCCTATAAAAACATCTAGATTGGAGCGATTTCGAAACAGGTATGCGAAATTTTATTTCTCAATTCTCTCCTTATATAATTCGATTTATTATCTTTAATTTAACATAAGTTTCTTTGCTTTGCAAGTGTCCTTTGAAAATCAAAAAAATACATAAACCAGCTTGATTTTAAAACTTTTGTTTGGTATAATAATATAAATTAATCTTTAATTTATAATGGAGGTTTGAATATGTCAGAATTAAATGTTCTAAATCAAAAGATAACTTATATAAAAATTGATGATGAAGATTATATATCAATTACCGATATGTTAAAATCAAAAGATGGGAATTTTTTTATTTCAGACTGGCTAAGGAATAGAAATACTATTGAATTTTTAGGCATTTGGGAAGAAATACATAATCCTAATTTTAATTATGGCGAATTTGCCATAATTAAAAGTCAAGCAGGACTAAATAGCTATAAGATTAGTGTTAAAGAATGGACAAAAAAAACAAATGCAATTGGAATAATATCAAAAGCTGGAAGATATGGAGGAACTTATGCTCACAAAGATATCGCTTTTGAATTTGGAATGTGGATTAGTCCAAAATTCAAACTATTATTGATAAAAGAATTTGAAAGGTTAAAAGCAGAAGAACAAAAGCAAATAGGTTGGAATGCAAAAAGAGAACTTTCAAAAATTAATTATAGAATACATACTGATGCGATAAAAAATAATTTAGTACCTAGTGAATTAACTAAAAATCAAATTAACTTTGTTTATGCAGAAGAAGCTGATGTATTAAATATGGCATTATTTGGTATGACTGCAAAAGAATGGCGTGATAGAAATCCTAATTTAACAGGAAATATAAGAGATTATGCAACAATTAATGAATTAATATGTTTAGCAAAT
>CANRQH010000083.1 GCA_947632745.1 uncultured Clostridia bacterium
AAGAAAAAGCCACAAATTAGTGTAATTAATATTATTTTTATTGCTATTGGTATAGATAAAGCAAATATTCCAAAACTTGCTCCAGCAAACATTAGGTATATTACTTGTCTTAAACTTAAATACCCACCAAATATTTTTTCCTCTCTTTTAATGTCAAAAGGTACTTTAAATACTCTCATAATCTTTTTCCCCCTAACTGCCTAATATATTTCCAGAATTATTGGTTGCAATGTTTATAATTATACCTGCAATAATAAGAGATAACCCTAAAATAACTCCCCCTCCACAAATCCAAGCAAGACTTCCAATGCTTTCAGATCTTTTTTGTGGATTGTTAGCATTAACTATCATCTTTATTGCTGCAACAACTACACTTGCGAAAATCAATACTCCACCTAAAGGCATAGCTACACTTGTAATAACCCTTTTAATATTTTCAGTTGCTGTTCTTACTTCTGCAGTCCCTATTCCATCTTCAGCAAAACATACATTGCATTTAATTGCAAATAGTGTAATTGCAGTTCCTAATGTAGATAATTTTTGGGTTATCTTTTTTCTTCTTGTTACTAAATTCATATTTTATCATCCTCCTACACAATTATTTTTGAAGGGAACTCGTATAGGAAGCACTATACTTATGTCATATTCTTAAAATATACCAAAATATAAGGTAGTGCTATAAAAAATATAGTTCCTATCAATAAACTTGGTATAACAATTAAGAATTTTGACTTTATCTTTTGCGATTTTATCAAACATCCTATTGCAAGCATAATTAAAGATATAATTAGCATTATTACAAGTATTGTTATGATTACTTTAAAACTTACAAAGAAGATGGAAGATACAATATTTTCAAAGTTATTCATATAGTTATCTAGCATAATTTAATCCCCCTTTATGTACTGTTATTTGTATATTTATTAATAATTGCTCGTCTATAATAATTTAATATATCATTTGGTAAATGTTCTTTGGATATTGTGTATAAATTAATCAATGATTTTCTATTAATCTTTGAAAGAATATTATAAAATTCGCTATTATATAAATCATACAATACATAAATAATATCTTTTAGCATTTGAACTGTATCCTCTTTCATAATTTTTATTATTTGACTATTATATTTTAATTCTAATCGTTCTAAAACTTCATAGAAATTACTTTGAATTTTGAAACTATTATTTATTATTAAATTAAATAAATCATCTTCATCTATATTATTATTTATAATATTATCTTTGACTTTTTCGTCAATACCCTCTTGATCTTTTTGACAATAGGGGTATTGATTTTTTTGTCTATAGGGTACATCTACAATATAGATATAACGAGCAATGATTTCTTTATTTTCGTTTCTTTTTATTTCTATATTAATAAATCCCATTTTCTGCAGATGTGAAAGCCATCTACTTACGGTTTCAATACTTACATTATATAAATCAGCAAAATATCTATTTTGAGCATAGCAATAGCCATTTTTATTTGAAAGAGCTGTTATTTCACCATAAAGCAATTTTTCATTTGCTTTTAGTTCTTTGGAATATCTAATTGTGGCCGGTATAATAGCATAATAATTAATTCTATTTTCTTCATTCACGCTTTTCCTCCTTTGTTTTAATATTTTCATCTGCATCTTTTCCTACAAAAATGCAAGCATATAAAAAAAGGCTAAGGTTAGCCTCAATAAAAAATCCTATAAAATAATATTGTTTTTACTACTCAATTTCTAGTTAATTAAAGTTGGTGCGAGTGAATTTTTATGCGCCAATTTTTTAACATAATCGCACCAATTTTTTAAATTTTATCAAATTTATTCAGTATTTTTTACACTCTATCAAACTATTTTAAATTTATATTTTTATATTAAAACATTGATTTTTTTTAGTATTAATGCTACAATATGCTATATACGATACTTATACGGATATGGTGACTACGTCAAGATAAAGTAGCTCTTAATCTGATGGTCGGAGGTTCAAATCCTCTATGGCTCACCATCTTAGAGGTTTTAGATACAATTTTAGATTTTCAAATCTTATGTATTTAAAATCTCTTTTTATTTGATTGGAGTGTTTCTATGGAAGAAGTTAAATTAAAATATAAAACAAGAGGAAAAGAAATAAAAGATAAATCAAGAGTATATTTTTGTTACCATCCGGATGATTTTGATAAATATTTTGAAGAAATAACAGAAGAAATATTAAATATAAGAAATTGCGTAATTTATTATAAAGCTAATAAAAACATTAAATCCAGCGAAATAATAGACGATTTGAGTCAAATAAATTTATTTGTAATACCAGTAACATGGAAATTTATATCAGAAGAATGTGATGCAAGATTAATAGAATTTCAATATGCAATGGATAATCATATCCCCGTTTTACCAATAATGATGGAACCAAGCCTTGAAAGTTATTTTAACGAAAAATGTGGTAATCTTCAAACATTAAGTAAGTTAGTTGACGGAGAAGAAAAATATAAAATCAAATTAAAAGAATATATAGAATCAATATTAGTAAGTGATGAACTTAGAAAACAAGTTCAGGATGCCTTTGATGCTTATATATTTTTAAGCTATAGAAAAAAAGATAAAAAACATGCTGAAAATATTATGCATCTAATTCATGAGAACGAATTTTGTAGAGATATCGCAATTTGGTATGACGAATTTTTAAAACCCGGCCAAGATTTTAATGAATCAATCGATCAAGCTTTAAAGAAAAGTAAGCTATTTGCACTTGTTGTAACACCTAATCTTGTAAATGAAAGAAATTATGTTGAAAAAATAGAATATCCAAATGCTAAAAAGGAAGGCAAAAATATAGTTCCCATTGAAGCAGTAGACACAAGTAAAGATGAATTACAAAAAAAATATAAAGAAATACCTAAGCCAATAAAAGTAGGCGATACAGAAGTCTTAAGTCAATCATTAAAAAAATATTTAATAAATGAAGCTTGGAAAGAAAATGATGATCCAAAGCACCTATATTTTATAGGTTTAGCATATTTAAATGGCATTGACGTAGAAGTTAATAAAGAAAAAGGAATAAAGTTGCTTGAACAATCAGGAAACCTTGATTGCAAGGATGCAATGAAAGAGCTAGTATATATATATGAAGAAGGTAGAGGAACAAAATTAGATTATAACAAAGCTTTAGAGTGGCAAAAAAAGGTATATGAAAAAGACATAAAAGAATTAGGAGAAAATCATTTAAATACATTAAAAAGTTTGACTAAATTAGCAGTTGCTTATAGAAACATAGGTAATTATTATAAATCATTGGAATTAAACAAAGAATGCTATGAAAAACAAATAGAAGTATTAGGGGAAAATAATTTAAATACGTTAGATAGCTTAAATAATTTAGCAAGAAATTATGATGATATTGGAAAGTACGATATAGCAATAAAACTTGGAGAAAATGTATATAAAAAAAGAAAAGAAATATTAGGAGAAACTCACATAGATACATTAACTAGTTTAAATAATTTAGCTGTTAGTTACAGTGACATAGGTAACTATGATATGGCAATAAAGCTAGGAAAAGAAGTATATGAAAAACGAAAAGAATCATTAGGAAAAAATCATCCTAATACTTTAACAAGTTTAAATAGACTTTCAATTTATTATAATTATAAAGAAGACTATAAAGAAGCAATAAGATTAGGAGAAAAAGTATATAAAAATAGAAAAGAGACATTAGGAGAAGACCACCCAGATACATTAAGAAGTTTAAATAATCTTTCTTTTTATTACAATCATATACAAGACTATAATAAAGCTGTAACATTAGGAAAAAATGTATATAACAAAATAAAAAAAACATTGGGAGAAAATCACCCTAACACATTAACAGCATTAAATAATCTTGCAACTTACTATTGTGATATTGGAAATTATGATGTAGCTGTAAAATTAGGAGAAGAAGCTTATACAAGAAGTAAAGAAACTTTAAAAGAAACTCATCCAAATACATTAAGAAACTTAAATAATTTAGCAAGTATTTACAAAACAATGGGAGATTATAATAATTCTCTAAAATTATATGAAAAATTATACAAATTACAATGTGAAGTTTATGGTGAGAATAATGAAAAAACTAAAAAAACACTAGAAGAAATTAAAGTGTTAAAATAAAAGAACTGTACATTTTTATGTATAGTTCTTTTATTTTTTATATACGATTTTTAGTTCTTTTTATTCTTCTTTTTCTTTTATTTTTTTCTTCTTTTAATTCTTTTTCAACTTCTAAAACTGCTCCTTTTTCGTTCCAAGGGTATTTAACTCCTCTTATGTCTAAAAAATTTTCATGTCCTTTTCCTAATAATAAAATCATGTCCCCTTTTTGTGCATTTTTAATAGCATATCGAATTGCTTCTTTTCTGTCTTTTATAATCATGTACTTTCCTTTACTTTTTTCAAGTCCAACTATAATATCATTGTGTATTGCTTCCATTTCTTCAAATCTTAAATTATCATTTGTTAAAATAGTTAAGCTTGACCATTTTCCACATATCTCTCCTAAATCATATCTTCTTTTTTTAGCTCTGTTTCCTCCTGCTCCAGTTATAGATATAATTCTTTTAGGCTTATAGTCTGAAATTGCTTCCATTAAATTGTTCATTTCATCTTTGTTATGAGCATAATCTATAATTAATTTATATGTTGAATTAGAACTTGTTAATTCCATTCTACCATTAACTTTTACAGTTTCTAAAGCTTTTTTCATACTTTCTGCATCTATTCCTAAGTAATGTGCTACTGTTATTGAACATAAAGCATTATATACTGAAAACTTTCCAGGTATATCTATTCTAAATGTGTCATTCATTGCACCCGTAACATCAAATTGTTCTCCTAAAAAATTATCTTCTGAAATAAATTTTATATTACTAGCTTTTATATCTGTTCCTTCATTGTCTATTCCATAATTTATTATTTTACAAGTATGGTCTTTTGTAATTTCTTCATATTTTTCAGAATCTATATTTATAATTCCTACTTTACATTGTTTAAATAACAAGCTTTTGCAATATATATAATCTTCATAATCTTCATGCTCATTTTTTCCAATGTGATCCATTGATATATTTGTAAATACACCATAATCAAATTCTATTCCTGCTACTCTGTCCATTTTCAAGCCTTGTGATGAAACTTCCATAACCATATATTTACATCCTTGGTCTGCCATATCATAAAAAAGTTTTTGTATTTCATAAGCATTTGGTGTTGTATTATTTGTTTCGATTTTTTTGTCTCCTATCATAGCACCTATTGTTCCAATTATACCTACTTTATAGCCAGCACTTTCTAATATGCTTTTTATAATATATGATGTTGATGTTTTTCCACATGTTCCAGTTATTCCTATTGTTATTAATTTTTTAGCGGGATAATCAAAATATGCTGCTGAAATTTTCGCTACTGCTTTTCTTGATGATTTTACTTTTATAACTGTTACATCCTCTTTTATTTCTACATCTTTTTCTATTACAATTACTTTTGCCCCATTTTCTATTGCATTAGGTATATAATTATGTGAGTCAACTTCTGTTCCTACTACGGCTATAAACATATCTCCCTCTTGTACATTTTTTGAATTGTCTTTTACATCTTTTATGTTTATATCAAGGTTTCCTTTTATAAGCTCATAATCTAAATCTTTTAAAACTTCTTTTAAATTTGTTATCATTTTTTTCTTGTATGATATATTAATAATTTTAATACATCATACTCTCCTTTCTACACTTTATATTACTAAGGTAAGTCTATCTCTTAATAATTATAAGCATTATATATTAAACATAATTAATAGTCAATATATTTAAACACTTTTACAGGACTAAATCATGAAATTTTTCAAAAAAGTCTGTTAATCATTGATATTAAATGGTTATCAGACTTGATTT
>CANRQH010000084.1 GCA_947632745.1 uncultured Clostridia bacterium
CTGTCTATTGAAGATGTTGCTATTGTCATTCCATGTGTTGCAGGGTAATTGTCCTTTTCAGAAGATGCCACACAACATACAGGCACATTTTCCTTAAAAGCACTTTCTAAGATTTTATTTATTACTTCATTTTCGTTATTTATTAGTTCATAACATATTACATTTGAATTTTTTATTCCATATGATATTGCATTAACTATACTACATATTGAAGTGTAACCTTCTTCAGTTACTGTAACTAATGGCATAATTTTTACATTTGATGTCGTTGAATCAACTAGTACTTCTGCAATTCTACTTCCTTGTGGAACTGTTTCATAAATATTTTGATTTTCTAACATAAAGTTATAGGTTTTTCCACTTATTCTGTTGGTAAAAATTTCATTTTTGTAATTTATTCCATACCCAACTATACTAATTACAACATCTTTTGGGTTTCCATTTTCATTTATTATTCCGTGCATAATTGTCTAACCCAATTTGAGTTGCACCTAAAGAATGCTTTGTTAATGTAACTCCGAGTATCTCCATAAACAGTTTGTGAAATATCATTGATTGGTTCATCAATAAAAATTTCATCATTATATATTTGTTTTATGTATTCTTGATTTTGATAATAGCTATACATTGCTTTTGTAAGTCTTTCTGTTTTGAAGCTTAAAAGGTACATTCCTTGAGATAATTCTGTAATTTCTTCTCCTTCAACTGTTTGTTTAACTTCATCTGCTTCAACTATAAATTTTTTTGTTTGATATTTATTTTTTATTGTGAATTTTTGGCCATCAACAGAAATGTCAAATACTGAATCTGATAAGAGCTTTTGCATTTCTTCTACTGATGTATATGCTAAATTTTCTTGCTCTTCTGTAATATCAAATTCGTCTCTTAATGAAGAATCTACATTATCTCTTTTTACTTCTTTGTTTGCTAAATCTATTGTAATTTCTATAAATGGATTTTTTCCAATTATTCCATCTTCATAGGATATTTCAGGTCTTCTACTTAATTTTATTGCAAAAAATATTCCTACTATTAGTAAAATTACTCCTACGATTATTCCTATTATCTTTATATATTTTTTTACTTTCGTTCTTGTTTTTCTCCTCATATATCCCTCTCTTTTTATTTCTTTATTAAATTTTCTTTTGCATTTTTAACCAATTTATATTCTATCCCAAAATGAAAAAAATAGCAAGATATTTTTATAATAACTTTTATTGTTTAAACAATTGAATTATTGTTTAAAATATGTTATTATTATTTAAACATTTATAAGAAGGTAGGTGCTCTAAATAAAAAGAAGATTAAATATATTTATTGATGAAAGTGGAGATTTCGGATTTACTAAAGGTAGCTCTGAGTTATACGGAATTTCTTTTACAATACATGAAAGTAATAATTCAATAGAAGATGATTTGAAATACTTAAATAACCGTTTAAAAAAAGCTAATTATGATGGAATGATACATTTAGCTGATTTAGTTGCAAAACGTGGCGATTATACAGATTTTACCTTAGAACAAAGAAAAAATATATTTTGGTCAATTTTTCATTTTTCAAGAAGAGTACCTGTTAAAATACATACTATTATTCTCGATAAAAGATACCAAAACAGTAAAGCTCAACTTAATAAAGAGCTTTATACAAATATTAATTATTTTTTTAATTTTATAGAAGATTATTTAAATAAATTTGAAAAAGTAGTAATTTATTATGACAATGGACAAAAAGATTTAGGCACAATTATTGATAAAATACTTATTAACAAAAGTAACATTGAACATAGAATAGAATTTGATCATAAACAAAAAAGATTATTTCAAGTATCTGATATGCTTACATTCGTAGATAAAATAATATATAAACATCAACACAATATGAAAATGACAAAAGCTGAAACTTATTTTTTTAGTGTTAAAGATATTTTAGGAATTATAAGGCAATTAAAAAATAAAAGATTATAAAAAGCCATTCTTTCGAATGGCTTTTTGCGACGCCTTGCGTCTACTCGGGTTTGGTCCTTATAAGACCAACATTTTATAAATAATATATCATTTATAATATATATTATTCATCTCTATAATAAAATTATACACCATATTTTAGAAAAAGTACATAGTTTTTATCAAATTTTCATTAAAATTTTTTTATATTCTTTATAAATTTAGATAGTAAATGTATTATCTATCTTGACAAAACTAAATTTACATTCTATACTTTATCTATATATTTTTCTCACGCCTTTTAAGAAAGAGGCGATTACTATGAATAAAATTTTTAATACCTTTTTTATTATTGTATTAATTCTTACAATATTTATTTGTGTATTTTTTATTCCAACATATTCTAATTCCAATGATATTCGATTTGTAGATTTTGTAGATAATGGTGAACTTTTATGGCCTGCTCCGCGGAATTACTAAAATTAATTCACCTTTTGGAAAACGTAAAGCTCCAACAGGTCGGTGCATCTACTTTTCATAAAGGAGTGGATATTGGTGCTCCAGAAGGTTTTGAATTTGTTGCAGTAACAGATGGAACAATTACTTTTGTACGGCTTTTTAGGAGGTGGAGGTTACACAATTACTTTAACAGACAATAATTTAGATAATGGTAAAGTTCAATATTCTTACTGCCACTGTAATCCGAATTTTATTGTGAGTGTTGGGAATAAAATTCAAAAAGGTCAAATTATTGGAAAAGTTGGTCCAAAGTATGTCGATGGTGTTCCTCGGAAATCAATATAAAGACAGCTCACGGAAAACAAACAAATGGAGCCACAACTGGGCCCCATCTACATTTTGGTATGAGAATTAATGGCGAATATGTTAATCCATTGGAGTATGTTAGACCATAGCCATATTGTTCCCTTATAGAATTTCATTTTTGAACTTTTTTGTTCTATAAAAAATTATTCTGTTGGCACTTCCTCAACACTTGTTATATTGGATACTCTTCTTGTAAAATAGTTTTCCTCTCTTAGTTTTATTCCCTTTGGATAATATATTTGGTGAGTTACTTTATTTATAATATATATATCTTGAATAGTTTCACATGTACTATCTGCTCCCCAATTTTTATAATCTCTTCCATAATTTAATGTTAAATTTTCTAATTTAGATAAATCTATTACATAATATTGGCCTTCATCATTTGGATTAATAACATCTCCATTTTCTCCTTTAGTTAGAAAAAATTGTTTACATTCATCACTATTATTAAAATAGGGATTGTCTTCATAAATCGGTATAGAATTATTCTCCAAATAATAGGTTGATATTTTTGTACTAATAGATTCTATATCTGCATATAAATTATTCACATTTTTTATGCTTATTTCACTTTTAAAATTAGAAATTGTAATACTTGTTAATATCAATAAAACTATAATCATTACTATTAATATTATTAAGGTTACACCTTTATTATTTTTTACATTCATTTTTCACTAATCTCCGCATATTTTTTTAATTTTTCATATACTAGGTAATTTACACTTCCTGCTGGAAAGTTTCCATATTTATCTTTCTTTCCTGCTGGAACTCCTGTTAATACTTCAATTCCTTCATCTATGGTAGACACTGCATATATAGTAAATAAACCATTTTTTACACTATCTATTATTTCATCAGATAATTGTAGATTTTTAACATTTTGTATTGGTATCATGACTCCATGTGAGCCATCTAAACCTCTCATTTTGCAAATTTGGTAAAAACCTTCTATTTTTTCGTTTACACCACCTATTGGCTGAATCTCTCCTTTTTGGTTTACAGAGCCAGTAACTGCTATTGCTTGATTTATTGGAATTCCTGATAAACTTGAAAGTAATCCATATAATTCTGTACTAGATGCGCTATCTCCATCAACTCCATTATATAATTGTTCAAAACAAATACTTGCTGTAAGGCTTAGTGGAATTTCTTGAGCGAATCTTTCTCCTAAAAATCCATTTAATATTAAAACTCCTTTAGAGTGGCTAGACCCTGACATTTCTACTTCACGTTCTATATTTACAATTCCTTTTTTACCAGTAAATGTATTTACTGTAATTTTTGCTGGTTTTCCAAATGTATAATTTCCTATTGTCATAACAGTTAAACCATTTATTTCCCCTACTTTAGAACCAGTTGTTGATATAAGAAGTGAATTGTCTTGTATCATTTCTGTATAGATTACATCATATTTTTTTACTCTTTCCTTTTGCTCTTTTAAAGCTTTTTCTATAAAGTTTGAAGTAACAACTTTTGCTTTTGAAATTTGAGCCCATGTTGAAGCTTCTCCTATAATTTCAAATATATCGTTAAACAGAGTAGATATTTTTGTTTGGTCTCCCGCCATACGAGATGCATATTCTACAACTTTTGCCATAGCATATTTATCTAATGGTAAAAGTTCTGATTGCAAACAATAGTCGTGAATTATTCTTGCTAGTTTGTTTACATTTTCTTCATTTAGTTCTGCAGTATCTTCCCATTCTACTTTTATTTTAAATAAGTTTTTAAAATCTGAGTCCATTGCAAGTAGTGCTTGGTATATTTCACTATCTCCTATTAAAAATACTTTTAAATCTAGCGGAATTGGCTCTGGTTTTAATGATACAATTGCCATAGAAGAACGCTGGTCTGGCATATTTTCAATTCCAATTTCTTTTATTCTTAATGCCTTTTTTAGTGTTTCATAACTAATTCCATTAGCAAGCAAATCTCTTGCTTGGAAAATTATATACCCACCATTTGCTTTTTGTAAAAGTCCAGACTTAAGCATTGTAAAATCTGTTTTTAGTGAACCATAATAATTTTCATATTCTAATTTTCCAAATATGTTTTGATATGAATAGTTAGAATCCATAATTACAGGTGCACCTTCTAGTTCACTATTATCTACAAATAAATTTACTCTATAATTTAAACATGGATCTTGCTGTGCTTCCATTTGTGGATTTACAGGTCCTCCAGCTTGTGGTTTTGGTTTTGTATCTTCTGCTAAAAATTTTGGAACGTTTTTTAATACATCTTGTTTTACATCATTTAAAAATTTATTTATCTTTTTATTTCTCTTGTATTTTGCTTTCAAAAGATTTATGTGAACATTTACTGTAAGCAAAGCAACATTTGATTGCCATTCTGAAATTTTTTTGTCTGATAATCTTTCTATTTGTTTAACTTTTCCAATTATGTCCATTATCATCTCTTGAACAACTGCTGATTTTTCTTCATATACGGCTTTTATTTCATTATCTAATGCATCAAACTCTTCTTCTTTTAAGGCTTTTCCGTCTAAAACAGGCATCATATATATTCCATTTTGAGCAGATTTTATTTGAAAATTATATTCTAATGCATCTTTTTCTAACTTTTCCATTAATTTTTGTCTTTTGTCTTCAAATTCTTGCTTTATAAGAGCTTTTTCTTTTTCAAAATCGTCATTATTGAATGTATTTTTTATATCTTTTTTTATTTCTTTTATAAAACTATCCATGTCTTCTTTAAATTCTTTTCCATGTCCTGCTGAAAGTGATACTGCAATTGGTTCATTTGGATTGTTAAAATTGTATATATAACACCAGTCACATGGAACTTTTCTTTTACTTGCAACTTCTTTTAGATAGTTTTTTGTATACATTGTTTTTCCAACACCACTTGGGCCTTCCAAATAGATGTTGTAACCTTTTATATTAACCTTTACTCCAAATTCTAAAGCTTTTATTGCCCTATCTTGTCCAATTCCGGTTGTAATAGGTTCTAAATTCTCAGTTGTTTCGAATTTAAAAATTTCTGGATCAAATCTCATTTTTAGTTTTTTATAGTTTAATTCGTTTTTATTTTTCATTTGTTACCTTGTATAATATAATCAACAATTAAAATTGATATATTATAATTACCTTTCTCCATTAATTATTTTATTCTTAT
>CANRQH010000085.1 GCA_947632745.1 uncultured Clostridia bacterium
ATTTTCATTTTTTTCTTTTCCATAAAAAATACCTCCCTTTTTTATTTGGAAGGCAACCTAGCTATCTTGAGGATATAATCCTTTTAGACCTATGGCTTTGCGTCATAAACTTTCGTTTACTTTGCTTTTTACATCTACTATAATTATACCATCTTTGGCATTTTATGTCAATTTTTTTGTAAATAGTTACAACTTCGCAAAATAAAAACTATTTTTTAGTCATTTATTTTTCCTCCACCAACTACTATATCTCCTATGTAAAATACTGCTGATTGACCTGGTGTTAATGCTCTAGCTGGTTCGTTAAATTCAACCTTTATTTTATTTTCTTTTTGTATTATCTTTGCTTTTGAAGTTTTAGTAGAATATCTTGTTTTTACATCTACTTCTAGCCAATCTTTAATTTCATCAAATAAAAGTAAATTTATATCTTCTACTATTACTTCTTTTTTATAAAGTTCATTTTCTTCTCCAACAATTACTTCATTCTTTTCTTTGTTAAATCCTAATACAAATAATGGTACTTTGTATGATATTCCAAGACCTTTTCTTTGACCTATTGTGTAATTATATAAACCAGTATGCTTTCCTAGCACTTCTCCTTTAGAATTTACTATATTTCCTTCTTTTGGTCTTAAGTTAGAATTGTTTTCTAAGAATTTTTTATAGTTTCCATCTGGCACAAAGCATATATCTTCACTATCTGGCTTATTTGCAACTTTTAGGTTATGTTCTCTTGCAATTTCTCTTATTTGTTCTTTATTTTCAAAATCTGAAAGTGGAAATACTATATGTTCAAGTAATTCTTTTGGTATATTCCATAAAACATAGCTTTGATCTTTTTTTCCTGCATTTGATTTTTTTAGTACCCATCTTCCATATTCATTACTATATTCAGTTTTAGCATAATGTCCTGTTGCAATATAGTTACAACCTAGCTCTTTTGCCTTTTCATACATAAAACCAAATTTCATATATTTGTTACATTCTATACATGGATTTGGGGTTTTGCAGTCTGCATAACAATTTATAAAATCTTCTATTACATTTTTTTTAAACTCTTCTTTACAATTAAAGGTAAAGTGTGGAATTCCTAATGAATTACATACATTTTTTGCATCTATGTATGTATTGGTATTGCAACAGCTACTTCCTGCAAATAGCTCTAAAGTTGTTCCTATTACTTCATAACCTTTTTCTTTTAAAAGAAGTGCTGAAACACTACTGTCTACTCCTCCACTCATGCCTAGTAGTACTTTTTTATTTTCCATCCATTTCTCCTCGTTATTGTTAGATGCTAATTTTTGTTAAAATTCTTTAGCATGTCCTCCATCGTATGCCAAGCAAGCAAAGCACATTTAACTCTAGCTGGCATATTTGACACATTTCTAAATGCTATAGCATCTTCTAATTTTTTTAATTCTTCTTCATCTGTTGTTTCTCTTTTAATCATTTCTATAAAAGTTTTTATTATATCTTTAGCTTCTTCTATAGTTTTACCTTTTAAAGTATCTATCATTATAGACGTAGAAGCTTGTGATATTGCACAGCCATGACCAGAAAAAGCCATGTCTTCTATTATGTTGCCATTCATTTTTAACTCTAATGTTATTTCATCCCCACAATTTGGGTTATGTCCCATTTCTGAAAAATCTGCTTTTTCCAATTTTCTTTTATTATAGGAGTTCATGCTATGCTCCATTATTAATTCATTGTAAACATCTGTTAAATCTTCCATAAAAATACCTTTCTTTTTTATTTTTGTTGACAATTATTATATTATGTGTTAATATAATAATATAAAAGATAAGAGCTATGCCCTTATCTCTTGGTTGGGTGAGATTTATCTGTGGGATAAATCTCTATTTTTCTTTTTTGAGAAACATATTTTATTGCATATCTGTTTTTTGAACAAATATGTACTAAAAATGCTAACCCAATAAAGAAAGCTATTAATATTAATAAGAGACTTACTAACCTCATAGCAATTAACCTCCTTCTTTCGTATTTACATTTAAGCCTTTTAAAGCATAAATGCATAGATTAGTAGGCATTACATAGCTTACCAATCTATGCACTTATGCCTGAAGGAAGTTAATTTAACCAACCATAAAGTAATATACCATAGTTAAGGACTTATGTCAATAAAATTCGAACATTTTTTTGTTTATTTTTTAATAAATTTTTCAAACATTTTATATGCTTTATTTAAAGCTTTAACCAAATTATCCACATCTTCTTTAGTATTATAAATGTAAAAAGACGCTCTACAAGTAGAGTCAATTCCTAAAAATCTCATAAGTGGCTGTGCACAGTGATTTCCGTGAACGCACACATACATTTTCGGAATCTAATATACTTGCAACATCATGTGGATGCACACCATTTACATTAAAAGAAATAACACTAGAGTGATTTTCTTTATTTGGTGAAATATACAAAGTTAAATAATCTAATTTAGAAAGTTCTTCTACTGCGTACTGCACAACCTCCTCTTCTATTTTTTGAATATTATCATATCCAATTTTTTCAATATAATCTATTGCGGCACCTAAACCTACTACTCCTTCAACATTTTGCGTTCCTGCTTCAAATTTATTTGGAAGTGGTGCAAATGTAGTATCTTGTTTATAAACATATTCTATCATGTCTCCACCCATTAAAAACGGAGTCATATTATTTAATATTTCTCTTTTTCCATATAACACACCTATTCCAAGAGGTGAAAACATTTTATGTCCTGAAAATACGAAAAAGTCTGCATCTAAATCTTGAACATCAATTTTCATGTGTGGAATGCTTTGTGAACCATCAACAACAACTACTGCACCTTTTTTATGTGCATATTTTATAATACTTTTTACGTCATTTATTGTACCAGTTACATTAGAAACATAAGTAATACAAACTATTTTAGTCTTATCTGTAATCTTACTTTCTATTTCTTCTTTTGTTAACTCAAATTCAGAATTTATATACATATAATTTAGTTTACTTCCCGTTTGTTTGCATACTTTTTGCCATGGAACTAAATTAGAATGATGCTCCATTATGGAAATTACCACTTCATCATCTTTTTTTAAATTATTTAAACCATAAGAATACGCAATTAAATTTAAACTTTCAGTAGCATTTTTACTAAATATAATTTCTTCTCTATGTTTGGCATTAATAAAATTTGCTATTTTAGTTCTTGTATTTTCATAAATTTCAGTTGCTTCAATACTTAAGCTATATGCTCCTCTATGTGGATTTGCATTGTAATTTTTATAAAAATTTTCTATTGCATTTATTACCTGTATTGGTTTTTGTGTTGTTGCACCACTATCTAAATAAGTTAAATTTCTATTTTTCAAAATTGGAAAATCATTTTTTATTTCTTCACTACTTATCATACTTACCTCTCTTTTTTTTCATTTAAAAATAGCTCTTAATATCATATTTTATAAATCTATTCTTTAAATTCAAAAAATCATTATATTTTTATATGATGCTTTTTGTCTCCGTCCCCAAAATCATCAATCTAGTCTATTATCTATTTCTTCTAAAATTTTATCTCTTAATTCTTGATTTTTTATATTTTGAATTATTTTATTAAATTTTGCTCTAACTAATAATTTCATTGCTTCTTTTTCATTAAATCCTCTGCTCATGATATAGAATAATTCCTTTTCTCCCACTTTTCCTGCACTTGATGCGTGATTTCCTTCTACATCTTCTTCTGAACATAATAGCATTGGAAGTGCAAGGGATTTTGCAGTATCTGAAAGCAACATACAAAATTCGTTTTCGTTTCCGTGTAGCTTTTTTACAACCTTTTTTGAAGTCTATTGTTCCTTTAAAATGTTTTTTGCTATTGTCTTTTAAAGCTCCTTGAACATCTATGTCTATGTTTGATTTTTCTCCTCTTAATTCTGCAATATAGTTTAAATCAAATATCTGATTTTCTTTTCCTAGATAAATTGTGTTTAGATTATTGTTTACATTTTTTCCTATTATATTTGAATAGTAATTTGTTATACTTTCTTTTCCACCAAAATCAACTATGCAAAAGTTTACTTTTGAATTTTGTTCTAATGTGTTTTCAATTGCTATGAAATTGCTAGATTTGGTGTTCATAAAATTTACTATTATTACATCTATATTAGAATTTTCTTTTGCATTTACTCTAATTGCTCCATTATGATAAGCTTGCAAGCCTTCCTCATCTATATATTTTACTATAATTGTAGATTTTGTATTTTCTTCTGCTACAATTTCTATGTTATCTACTAATGTATTGTTTTCAATATCAAACTTAAATTCTATTTGAGTTTCGCTATTTTCTTTGCCTTTTGCAATTAATTTTAAGTTTTTATTTGAATGAAAATTTATTTGATTTGTAAGAACTTCATTTAATCCATAAGTTAAATTTATTTTGCTTGCATCTTGCTCTATATCAACATTTGTAGTATCTGCAGTTATTGTTATATTATTAAATTCTGAAACTTTTTCTAAAACTTTAATATCTTCTATACTTATATTGTTTATAGCAAAATTTTTCGCTGTTCTTACAGGCGTTTCATTTAATATCATTTTGATTTCCTTTCTTTATATACTCAACATTCAATTAAAATGACATTTTGAGTTTATTTATATTTTCGTTTTTTATCCGATTGCCCCCTCTAGTTCTAAGTTTATTAAATTATTCATTTCTACTGCATATTCAACAGGTAGTTCTTTTGCAATAGGATGTGCAAAACCTCTTACTATCATTGCTTTTGCGTCTTCTTCAGATAGACCTCTACTCATTAAATAGAAAATCGTTTTATCACTTAATTTTCCAATTTTTGCTTCATGTGAAAATTCTACTTCATCTGTTCTTATTTCATTTGTAGGTATTGTATCAGATATAGAAATATCGTCTAACATTAGCGATTCACAAGATACAGAAGATTCTGAATTTCTCGCATTTTCCATAATTTTAACTTGAGACCTATAAGTACATTTGCCTCCATTTTTTGATATTGATTTTGCATTTACCACGCTTGACGTATTTTCTGCGTTATGAACTACTTTAAATCCGTTATCTAAGTTTTGTCCTTTTCCTGCAAAAGAAATTCCTGTAAACTCTGTTTTTGCACCTTCTCCATTTAATATACTCATTGGGTATAGCATTGAAATTTTAGACCCAAATGAACCTGATACCCATTCCATTTTAGCATTTTTACCTACTATTGCTTTTTTTGTATTTAAGTTAAGCATATTTTTTGACCAATTTTCTATTGTTGAATATCTTAAATATGCGTTATCTTTTACATATAGTTCTACACAACCTGCATGTAAATTTACCTTGTTATATTTTGGTGCAGAACATCCTTCAATAAAATGCAAACTTGCACCTTCATCTACTATTATTAGAGTATGCTCAAACTGCCCTGATTCTGGAGAGTTTAACCTAAAGTATGACTGCAATGGTATATCTACCTTTACACCTTTTGGTACATATACAAAAGATCCTCCTGACCATACCGCACCATGAAGTGCAACAAATTTGTGGTCATGCACTGGAACACATTTCATAAAATGTGCTTTTACAATATCAGGATATTCTCTTACAGCTGTTTCCATATCTAAATAAATTACACCTTGCTGAAGTAATTCATTTTTCATACTATGATAAACAACTTCTGAATCATATTGAGCTCCAACTCCAGCTAAGGATGTCTTCTCCGCTTCTGGAATACCTAATTTATCAAATGTATTTTTTATATCTTCTGGAACATCATCCCAGTTACCTGTCATTTTTGATTTAGGTCTAACATATGTTGCAATTTCATCCATATTAAGTTCTGATAAATCTGGTCCCCATGTTGGAAGTTCAAGTTTATTATATACTTCTAATGCATTTAATCTAAACTCTCTCATCCA
>CANRQH010000086.1 GCA_947632745.1 uncultured Clostridia bacterium
ACTAGTATAGATATTAACTATATGATTACTAGATTAAAAAAGATGTTGGGAACTGAAAAAGAAGAAGATATACAAAATGCAATGTACGAAGTAATGCTAATAATTTTAGATACTATAAATCAAACTAGAATACCAAATATACTTTATACAACATGGCTTCAAATGACAGTAGATTATTGGTTTCTAAATAGATATAATGAAATATTTAAAAATCAAGAAGGCGAAGGAACTGGAGAAAGCAAAACAACATCTAATTCAAATTCAAGTGTAAAAACTTTGCAAGTTGGTGACACTACAGTTACATTCTCAGAAGAATCAGGTACAATAGAAATAAATGGAGTAAAATACAAGGTTGGAACGATAAACTTCATTGATGATGCTATTTTAGAAAAATATAAAAAAAGGTTATATAAACATCGAAAGATGGGGTGGTAGTTATGGGTTTCGATGATGTAATAAAAAAAGCAAGAGCAGCAATAGAAAGTACATACGATTCAAAGTGCAATATTATAGAAAGACAATCTATAACTAAAAACAATATAACAACAAATAATAATGAAGTAACAGTACAAGAAGAAAAACCTTGTAGAATATCATTTGAAGATATTTATTCAAATACGGAAACAGATACTGAAGCAAAAAAAGCACAAAAAATTAAGTTGTTTATTGCACCAGAAATAGATATAAAACCCGGAAGCAAAATCATTGTAACTGGTAGAAATAGAACCACTACATATAAAAATAGTGGAGAAGCTGCTGTATATGATACGCACCAAGAAATAATGCTCGAATTGTGGAAAGGCTGGGCTTAATATGTCAAACAAATGGGGAAAGTGTGATTTTAGCGAAATAGAAAAACTGCAAAAACAATTTGAAAAGTTATCTAAAACAGATATAACTAGATTCTGCCAAGATGTAGCGAGAGAGCTTGCTGCTAGGTTGCTGTCAAAGGTAATTCCAAGAACACCCGTTGGAATTGGCTCATTTGAAGTTGTAGGTGGAAAAAGATATACAATAAGAAGTGGGGGAACATTAAGAAGAGGTTGGACCGCTAATACTGAAGAACAGGCAGAAAGTGGATCCGTACCAGATGCAATTAGTTATGCAAAGTCATTAAGAATTGCAAGAATGGGAAACGACTATATTATTATAGTT
The DNA here is from genome assembly GCA_947632745.1 of uncultured Clostridia bacterium. Lineage (GTDB taxonomy): Bacteria > Bacillota > Clostridia > TANB77 > CAG-508 > CAG-269. The sequence goes on from CANRQH010000086.1 coordinate 1,156, forward strand.
GAAAATCCCGTAAAATATGCTTCTTATGTCGAACACGGACATAGGCAAGAACCAGGAAGATTTGTTCCTGCTCTTGGTAAGAGATTAAAAGCATCATGGGTAGAAGGAAAATATATGCTAACTATATCTGAAAAAGAACTAGAATCAGAGCTTCCAGCATTAATTGAAAGAAAAATGAAAAGATATATTGAGGAGTGTTTTAATTATGGTTAAGAGCGTAGTTGAAGAAGTAATATATGGCATAGCCAGTAAAATAACAGAACTATTTGAAAATGAAGAAGGAAATTGCAAATATCCAATATATAAAAATAGTGAAGAGCAAGGAACAGACAATCCTTGTTTTTTTATTAAGTGTTTGAATGGAGAAGAAAAAAGAGAAATAGGACTTACAGATAGATTTTATCAAGATATACTTAATTTTGATATTATTGGATACACTCTTGATGGAGATACATCCATATTACACGATATGATGGACACTTTATATGAACTGGAATATATTGAAGTTTCCGATGGAACTTTATTAAGGGCCATAAAACTACATCCGGAAATTGAGGATGGAGTTTTACATTTTTATATAGATTATAAGATATTTATTAAAAAGGACAATGATACAACTGAAAAAATGAGTAATTATGATTTTAATGAGGAGGTAAAAAAAGATGAAGGCGAAAACTAGTAAGAAAAAAACAGAAAAAGTAGTAAATGAAAACAAGTTTACAAAAGAGCAAATTGTTAATTCAAAAAAATTTGCAAAAAATGTAGATCTATTAAGAGCTACACTAAAAGAAAATAAAAAATATACTTTGAAAGAAGTATATGAAATTATTGAAAATTTTATGAAAGGTAAGGTGAGCTAATTATGGCATTAGGTGGAGGAACATTTATTTCACAAAACAAAAAGTTACCTGGAACATATATCAATTTTGCATCTGCACAAAGTGCTTCTGCTTCACTTGGAGAAAGAGGCGTTGCTGCAATGGCAGTTGAAATGGACTGGGGCAAAGATTCACAAATAATTGAAGTTACTGCAGAAGATTTTGCAAAAAATTCATTAAAAATATTTGGATACGAATATTCTGATCCTAAATTGAAAGGAATAAGAGATCTATTCAAAAATATTACAAAGGCATATTTCTACAGATTAAATTCTGGAAATCAAGCATCAAATGATTTAGCAACTGCAAAATGTAGCGGGGAAAGAGGAAATGACATTAGAATAGTTATTTCGCAAAATGTTGATGACGAGACTAAATATGATGTTTATACATACCTTGGAACAAAAGAAGTAGATAAACAGACTGTTGCTCAAGCAAGCGAATTAGTAGAAAACGATTATGTAACATTTTCTATTGAAGAACTTAGCGAAGAAACAGCAGGTAAAGAATTATCAGGAGGAACAAATGGCGATATAGGAGGAGAAGCACATCAAAAATTCTTAGACAAACTTGAATCTTACCAAGTAAATGCCATTGGATGTACTTCTAAAGATGATGCTATTACAAGTTTGTATGTAGAGTATGCAAAAAGATTAAGAGATAAACAAGGAATTAAATTTCAAGTTGTTTTATATAACAAAGCCGCAGACTATGAGGGCGTTGTTAATGTAAAAAACAAAGCAGAAGAAGATGAATCAGCACTTGTTTATTGGGTAACTGGTGTAATTGCAGGTTGTGCTATAAATAAATCAAATACAAATAAAACTTACGATGGAGAATATACTGCACAGGCTGACTATACCCAAGCTGAATTAGAAGAAAGTATAGACAAAGGAGAATTTGTATTACACCAAGTTGGCAATGAAGTTAGAGTCCTTGTAGATATAAATAGTTTAGTAAATACATCTACAGAAAAGGGCGAAGACTTTAAGTCTAATCAAACTATTAGAGTTTTAGATCAAATTGCTACTGATGTTGCTAGTGTATTTAATTCAAAATACATTGGAAAAATTGCTAATAATGAAGCAGGAAGAACATCACTTTGGAACGATATAGTAAGATTATTTACAGATTATCAAACACTACAAGCTATTGAAAATTTTGAAGATAGCGATATAAGCGTTGCAATTGGAAATGACAAAAAATCTGTAACAATCGATACTAATGTACAAATAATTAATGCGATGGAAAAATTATATATGACAGTTGTCGTTGAGTAGAAGAGAACAAATAAAAATGTTCTCTTTATTTTTTTTATAAGGAGGAATTAAAAATGGCCAATATAACAATGAATGCAAAAGATGCTGTAAGTGCAAAACTAGCAGAATGCTATGTTACTATTGAAGGTAGAAGATACCTTTTAATGCAAGGTAAAGATTTCGAGGCTAATTTTGAAAAAACAAAACAAGAAATAAATATATTAGGAAAAACAGGAACAGGAAATAAAAGTACAGGTTGGAAGGGAACTGGTACTTTAACAATATATAAAAATACATCAATGTTCGACAAATTAATGGAGAAATATAAAAATACTGGAGAAGATATTTATTTCGACATACAAGTAACAAATAACGATCCAACATCAGCAGCAGGTATTTGCACTATGGTGTTCAAAGACTGCAATATTGACGGTGGAGTTTTAGCAGCATTTGATGTTGATGGAGAATTCTTAGAACAAGAAATTAACTTCACATTTGAAGATTTTTCAAATCCAACAGGCTTTTCAATGTTAGCAGGTATGGAATAATAAAAAAGTAAAGGAGAATAAGATATTATGAGTTTAGAAAGTTTTATGATTAAAGAAGAGGCACAAGAAGTAGAGTATGTTGCTTCTAAAAGATTTATAAATAAAGAAACAAAAAAACCAGAGGTTTGGAAACTAAAATCAATAACTGCAGATGAAAACGATGCACTTAGAAAAGAATGCTATAAACAAATACAAGTAGGTAAAAGAGTTAGAACTGATTTTGATACTGTAAAATATTTAGGATTATTAGCAGATAAATGTATAGTTTATCCAGATTTACATGATGTTAAATTACAAGATTTTTATCATGAAATGGATTCAACAAAATTATTGAAAAAACATTTATTAACTCCTGGAGAGTATGATGATTTATTGCAAAAAATTCAAGAAATTAATGGTTATGACTTAGAAGAAGCAGTTGAAGAAGCAAAAAACTAATAAAAGAAGGTGATAGTGATGCTGTATATGCACACTATTGCCTTCAAAAACTTCATAAATTTCCACACGAATTTTTAGATTTGCCATTTAAGGAAAAAGCCTTCGTAATAGCATCTATTGATGTAAGAGCAGAAAACGAAAAGAAAGAGGCAGCAAAGGCAAAGGCTAAAAAGAAGAGGTAAGATATATCTTATTCTCTAATTTTATAAGGAGGAAAGTATATGAGCACAATAAGAACTTCAATAGTAGTACAAGATATGGCTTCCTCTGTGTTCGCAAGGATTAATTCAAATCTAAATAAAACTACAAGTGGTTTTAAGAACTTAAATAATCAAATGTCTGTTGCACCTACAAAAGCAATTACTAATGCAGAAAAAATGAATGAATCAGCATTACAAACAGAACTAGCATATCAAGCAGAATTACAAACATTGAAACAAGTAGAAAGTGAAGCTAGAAGAATAATTGCTGCGGAGGGAACACAGACAGCAAAAGCACAAGATATAATAGCAAGCGTACGAGAACAAAGAAATTTAGTTCAAAACTTAAAAACTGATTATGATAATGTTTCTAAAGGTATTAAACAAAGTAGTGATAATCAAGAAAAATTCAATAATTCAATAAATACAGCAAATACTCATGGAAATAAATTATTAAGTACAATAAAAAATATAGCAGTAGCAGTTGGTGGAATTGCCGCAATAAAAGGAATGGTTGATTTATCTGATACAGTAACAAGTAATAGAGCAAGACTAGAACTAATTGTAGACGATAACGGAAGTGTAGACGAATTAGAAAATAAAATATTTTCTATGGCCAATAGAACTAGATCGGACTTCCTGGATGTAACAAGTGTAGTGTCTAAATTAGGTATATTAGCGGGAGACAGTTTCAAAAACAACGATGAAATATTAGCATTTACTGAACTTATGAATAAAAACTTTGCCATAGGTGGAGCAAGTATTCAAGAACAAACTTCTGCGATGTATCAATTAACACAAGCAATGGCATCTGGAAAACTGCAGGGTGATGAGTTCCGTTCAATAATGGAAAATGCACCTTTACTTGCAGAGGCAATTGCAGAATATACAGGAAAATCAAAAGGCGATCTTAAAGAATTATCTAGTCAAGGTGTAATCACATCGGATATTATAAAAAATGCAATGTTTTCTGCTGCAGATAAAATAAATGAAAGATATAATAGAATGCCTATGACTTGGGGACAAATTTGGACCAAAATGAAAAATGTTGCTGTAAAAGCATTGAATCCAGTTCTAGCAAAAATAAATGAACTTGCAAACAATCAACAAGTACAAGAAATGTTTAATATGTTCATAAATGGAGCAAGTTTAGCAGCACAAGCTATTTTAGCTTTAATAGAAGGTGTTTCGTGGCTAGTAAGTGTATTAGAGCCAGTTGCACCTATTATTTTTGGAATAGTAGGAGCTTATGTAGCATTTAATATTATTTCCGGAATAGTAAGTGCAGTTCTAGGAGTGATGACTACAGCTCATGCAATTGCTGGTGCAGCAGAGATGCTTCATGCGGGAAAAACTTTACAAGCAACAGCAGCACAATGGGGACTAAATTCTGCATTATTAGCTTGTCCTATTACATGGATTGTTA
>CANRQH010000087.1 GCA_947632745.1 uncultured Clostridia bacterium
CTACTATTTTGTTTATAATATATAAAATAATGTCAAAATTAAAAATAAAAGAATTTATAAAATATTTAGTTTTAATATTATTTGCAATAATAATGGAGCCATATTTTACAATCGACTATAACTGGGTAATTTTATTAATTTTGTCATTTATTATAAAATTAGAAATAAATCAAGGAAATGTAATTAAAGACATAAAACAAGAAAATTCACTTAAAGAAATAAAACATAAAAGTTTGCTAAAATTAAATATAAAGCAAGATTTTATAATAGGTTTACTTGCAGGAATTGCAATTACAACAAAACAAACCACAGGTTTATTAATTTCAATTTGTGTTATAGGATACAAATTACTTGAAATTAGAAAAAAAGAAGATTTTATAGAGTTTATAAAAATTGCATTTGTTAGATTAGTAGGACGTATAATTCCAGTTTTAATAATGGTACTATTTTTGATTTGCAATGGGGCGTTAAACAGTTATATAGATTATTGTATTTTAGGAATATCAACATTTTCTAATAAAATTTCATACATAGAAAGATTAATAAAAAACAAAAACATAATAATTAAAATATTAAGTTTATTGCCAATTATAAATATTTTATCTTTTATAATGTACTTAAAAAGCCAAGACAGAAATTTATTAATTTTATTTTGTTACAGTATAGTAAATTTATCTGTTGTTTACCCAATTTCAGATGAAACACATTTTGTAATAGCAATTGTTCCAACAGTACTAAGTTTGGCATATTTAATAAATAAAATAAAAATAAATAAAAACATAGAAATTTGGCTTAAATATTTTTTAAGATGTATAATTTGTATAGTTTCTGTAGGTTGCATTTTATATTTTGGAGTAAAAATGAGGAGCCAAAATTTAAACATAGAATTAGAGCATTTTAAATATTTACCAATGTCAAAAGAAGATATATCAGGAATAAAAGAAATAACAAATTATATAGAAGGTCAAAATACAAATGTATATATTTTGGATGCAACAGCAGCTTTATATATGATACCAATAAATAGATACAACAAAAATTATGACATGTTCAATAAAGGCAACTTAGGCTCAAAAGGGGAAGAACGGACAAATAGAAAATCTAAAAAACGAGAAACAAAAAATAATTTTAATAAAAAAAGATGAATATTCTAGAAATTGGCAAAATCCTGAAAATGTTAGAAAATATATAAAAACTCATATGATGAAAGCTGGAGAGATAGGTGTATTTGATATATATGAGTAATTTAGTTTGAAAAATGTATCTTTAAGTGTGCATTATAGATGGAAGCAATAATGGAATGGAAATTTCTTATAAGAATAAATAATAGGGAGGAATTAGGTTTTGAGAAAAAAGCTATTATTAATAGATGGAAATAGTATTATGAATAGAGCATTTTATGGAATAATGAGTAATAAAATGCTTGCAGCAAAAGATGGAAGATATACAAATGCTGTATATGGATTTTTAGCAGTATTGTTTAAAAATATAGAAGAAGTAAATCCTGACTATATGGCAGTATCATTTGATTTAAAAGGAAAAACTGCAAGACATGAAATGTATGAGCAATATAAAGCAAATCGTCATGGCATGCCAGATGAGCTTGCACAGCAAATGCCTATGGTAAAAGAAGTTTTAACAGCGATGAACATAGATATAGTTCAAAAAGAAGGATATGAAGGAGACGACATTTTAGGTACTTTAAGTAAATATGGAGAGGCTCAAAACTTAGATGTATTTATACTTTCAGGAGATAGAGATACATTTCAATTAGCAACAAATAGAGTTACAATAAGAATACCAAGAACTAAACAAGGAAAAACAGAAACAGAGGAATATGACAAAAAAGCAATAAAAAAAGAATATGGATTAGAGCCAAAAGATTTAATAGAGGTAAAAGGCTTGCAAGGAGATACATCTGATAATATACCAGGTGTTCCAGGAATAGGTCCTAAAACTGCAATAAGTCTTATACAAAAATACGGTACAATAGAAAATTTATATAAAAAAATAGAAGCTGGAGAAGATGACCTAAAAGGAAAACAAAGAGAATCGATAGTAGAAAATAAGGAAATGGCACTACTTTCAAGAAAATTAGGAGAAATAAATGTAAATGTTCCAATAGATGATACTTTAGAAAACTTAAAGGTTGAAGAATGGGATAAGCCAAAAGTTTTAGAACTATTTAAAGAATGGAATTTTAAAAGATATATAGAAAGATTTAACTTAGAAGAAGTAGAAAATAGTGCTATACAATCTCAAAATAAAGATTTAGAAAATTTATTTAAAATAAATACAAATACTGCATTAGAAGAAGTATTAACAATAATTCAAAAACAAAAGAAAATAATATATTACTGTGGTTTGGAAGAAAATCAAAATGAAGAATATATTATAAAGCAAGACATAAAATCAATATCAATATATAATGAAGAAAATAATGAAGTATATTATTTAAAAAATCAAGGGCCAGAATTTTATGAATTTTTAAAAAAAGTTTTTGAAGATGACAAAATAGAAAAAATAGGTTATGAACTTGGCAATATATATATAATTTTAAAGCAACAAGGAATAACTATGCAAAATCTAAAATATGATGTTGCAATAGCAAGTTATATAATTGATGTTGCAGACGGAAAATATCAAATAGACAAATTAATAGAACAATATTTAGACCTAAGTGTAAATGAATATTTAGAAAAAAATGGTGCAAAACAAGAAAACGTAGAACAAATTACATTATTTGAAAACAATGAAAATAGTATAGATGTTGATAAATATGAGATTTCATTTTATTCATACTGTATTTATAAATTAAGTGAAATTTTAACAAAAAAACTAAAAGAAATAAATGGAACAGAATTATTTCAAAATATTGATATGCCAATTGCAGAAGTTTTGGCAAATATGCAATGGAACGGGATGCATATTAAAGAAGAAGAATTAACAGAATATGGAAAAACTTTAAAAGAAGGATTAGACATTTTAACATCTGAAATATACAATATAGCTGGAGAAGAATTTAACATAAATTCACCAAAACAATTAGGAGAAATATTATTTGAGAAATTAGGACTTCCTTTTAAGAAAAAAACAAAAAATGGATATTCAACAGCAGAAGATGTATTAGAAAAATTAAGAGGGGAATCTCCAATAATAGAAAAAATATTAGAATACCGCCAACTTGCAAAATTAAATTCAACTTACGTAGAGGGAATGAGACCATACATTAATCCAAAAACTAAAAGAATACACTCATTCTTCCACCAAACAATAACAGCAACAGGAAGAATAAGCTCAACAGAACCAAATCTTCAAAATATACCAACAAGAATAGATTTTGGTAAAAGGTTAAGAAAAGTATTTACACCAGAAAACGGAAAAATTTATATAGATGCAGATTATTCTCAAATTGAATTAAGAGTATTAGCACATATGTCTGATGATAAACATATGATAGAAGCATTCAATAAAGGAGAAGACATACACAAACAAGCAGCTTCAAAAGTACTTCATAAACCGATAGAAGAAGTAACAAAAGAAGAAAGAAGTGATGCAAAAGCAGTAAATTTTGGAATAGTATATGGAATAAGTGATTATGGATTATCTGAACAATTAGGAATAAGAAAAAGAGATGCTAGAGCATATATTGAGCAATATTTAGAAGAATATTCTGGAATAAAAAATTATATGGAGAACATAGTAGAGCTTGCACAAAAAAGAGGATATGCTTCAACAATGTTTGAACGTAGAAGATATATAAAAGAACTATCATCAAATAACTACATGGTAAGAGAATTTGGAAAACGTGCTGCCATGAATACACCAATTCAAGGAACAGCAGCAGATATTATGAAAATAGCTATGATAAAGGTATATAATGAAATAAAGAGTAGAAACCTTAAATCTAAAATAGTTCTTCAAGTACATGATGAAATGATGATAGAAGCACCAATTGAAGAAAAAGAAGAAATTAAACAAATCTTAAAACAAAGCATGGAATCTGCAGCTAATTTGAAAGTGCCATTAATTGCAGAAATATCAGAAGCTTCAAATTGGTATGACTGCAAGTGATGCTTTTGGGGACGGAGGAAAAAAGCATCATCCGTCTTTCCAAAAAAAGAGTGATGATTTGGGGGACTTAAGTAAAAAATCATCATTCAAAGAAGAAGGGAGAAAAAATTGATAAAATCACTTAAGAGATTAATTTTACTAGCGATATTAATAGCCATTGTTATATCGATTTACAATAATTTTGATTACATAAGAGATAAAATTTTAATAAAAATTTATAAATTAGATTATTCAGAATATGTAGAGAAATATTCAAAAGAATATGATGTAGATAAATACTTAATATATGCAATAATAAAAGCAGAAAGCAATTTTAATAAAGAAGCGGTTTCAAATAAAGGAGCAAAAGGGCTTATGCAACTTATGGATTCAACAGCTGAGGAAGTTGCAAGTCAGATTAATATAAATTTAGATGAAGATGATATTTTAAATCCAAAAATAAATATAAATTTAGGAACAAAATATATATCAATATTAATACAAAAATATAACAATATAAATTTAGCACTAACTGCATATAATGCAGGAAGCGGAAATGTTGACAATTGGATAAATGAAGGAACATTAAAATCAGATGGTTCTGATATAGAAAAAGTTCCTTTTACAGAAACAAATAATTATGTAAGGAAAATTTTAAGGGATTATAAAATATATAATGCATTATACGATTAATGTACAAAAAAGAACCGGTCCATCTGGAACATGTCCCAAAAAGAACCGGTCCCTGTGGAACATAGGAGTTGAAAAAATGGAAGATATAGAAATTACAGAATTAAAAAAGAATAATGATAATAAAGAGTATGTAATAGATAAAGTTTCTAAAAAAGGAAAGCTTTTAGAATTTGTATCTGATAATTTAAAAGATGATGAAGATGTAGTGAAAAAAGCATTAGAAAATGATGGTGAGGCAATGGAGTTTGTAAGTGATAGATTAAAAGATAATAAAGAAATGATGTTACTTGCAATAAAAAGTGCACCTTGGACTGCTTGTTATGCATCAGAAAGATTAAAATCTGATAAAGATGTAATTATGGAAAGTGTAAAAACATATGGTCAAACTTTATATTATGCAAGTGAAGAGCTTAGAGATGATTATGATGTTGTAAAAGCAGCTGTATCTAATAAAGGCCTAATTATAAAATATGCAAGTTACAGATTAAGAGATAATGAAGAAATAGCAAAAATTGCAATAAATCAAAATAAAATAGCCTCTCATTATATAAGTAAAAGATTAAAAGAAAATGAAGATATAAAGAAATTATTAGAATAAATTTAACACACTTTTTAATAGAAAAATGATAAAAAAAGAACATTATTTTAAAAATAAAAAAGTAGCAATTTATATTAAAATTGCTACTTTTATTTTGGCAGGGGTAGTAGGATTCGAACCCACACACTTGGTTTTGGAGACCAGTATGCTACCATTGACATCATACCCCTATGAAATGTACTTATTTATAATAGCACAAAAAAGTGAATTTGACAATAGCTTTATAAAAAAATTTTAACAAGCTTTATAAAAACTTTTAGCAAAACATTGTAAATTTAATAAAAAAAATAATAAAATAAAAATTTATATAACAATAGTAAACAATTAAGGACTAAGTATAAAAACTTAGTCCTTAAAACATTTGGAAGTGTTTTGCAAAAAACTAAAAATTTAATTAGCAACATCCACCTCTGTTATTTCCACCACAACAGCAGAATATTAAAAGAATAAGAATT
>CANRQH010000088.1 GCA_947632745.1 uncultured Clostridia bacterium
TTTATTGAAAAATAGCATAATTCATAACTTTTGAATTTTTATAAATTCTCTTGAATTACCTCAAAAAAGGTAAAAAATGGTCGAGGCGACAGGGATCGAACCTGCGACCTCATGGTCCCAAACCACGCGCGCTACCAACTGCGCTACGCCTCGATATCATATAAAAAGAATTATACTACAAAAATATTGAAAAGTCAATACATTTTATATGTTAATTTTTTTATTTATGAAAGAAATGAAATAGATACTATTAATCTAAATTTATTTGTAGGGCAAAAAATAAAAATAGCAAGCAAAATTTTTACATTTTTCTTGTTATTTTTTATTATATAGTTATGTTAGTAGTATCGAGATAATTATTGATTATTTTTTATTGCTTCTTTTATTATATCTATTTGTGTTAAAGCAGCTGTAGTATTTGCATTATATTTTCCCCACATTTTTAAAAATTCATCATATACCTTTTGAGAAACATCTAAAGCTTTTTCATAGTCTTTTATTTTATAATAATGAAATGCAATCTTTAGAATGTCTCTTTGTACTCTTGATAAAGTACCTCTCATTGTATTATTTTTTTTATATTGATTATAAACCTCTTGATAAAGTTCTAATGCTTTTTCGTAATTTCCTATAAAAGTATAGTGTAATGCAACATGCTTCAATTTTGATATAGTTTCATCGTTATTTTTTCCATATATTCTTACATATCCATCATAGTGTTTTTGACAAAAATCTAATGCTTTTTCGTAATCACATAGGCTAGAATAGTTATCAGAAATTTTTTCTAATACATCTATAGTTTTTTTATCATTTTCGCCATATATTTTTACATATTCATTATAAATTTTTTGATGGATTTCTAGTAATTGTTTATTATCTTTACATAATGATGCAATATGTTCTAACATTTTTAAGGTTTTTGGATGATTTTCTCCATAAAATCTTAAATACCCATCATAAATCATTTGATAAGTTTTTAAATATTTTGATGCATCTAAGTTATACATATAAACTTTATCCATATGTAATTCTAATGAGTTTAATATTTCCAACACTGAATCACTATTCTCACCACATATTTTTACATATTCATTATAAATTTTTTCATAAATATTTATTCCTGTATTATAATCCTTTAATGAAAAATAGATGTATGCTATTGATTTTAATACATCTAAAGTTTTTAAATCATTCTCCCCATATATTTTTATATGTTCATTATAACTCAATTCATAAAACTTTAATTGATATTCGAGGAAGTTCTCATAGGTAGGTATACGCCCCGCTTGTTCTGCAAAATCATTTAATGAATTTAAAATTTCTCCAATACTTTCACTGTGCAGTTTGGCATATTCCTCATAAGCCTTTTTGTAAAGTTCAAATGCGTTGTCCTCACTATTACAATCCTCTACATAATAATGAAAAAGTTCACGTGTATCTTGTAAATAAGTTTTATCCATAAAAAATCTTTTTAACAAATATTCAAAATATTGGTCACATTTTTCTTGACTTATAAATTTACTTAAATGTAAAATTAAATCTTCAGTATAAATATTTTCAGCATATTTTTTCTTTAAATACTCAATTTTTTCTATTGAATAATCTTTAAGAGATTTAGCATTCGTCTTTTCTAGAAAATTGAATTTAAGCCAAATAAATTTATATTCATTTACTAAATCAACTCTATTATCTTTTTCAAAAATAGATTCAATTCTATCCATATATTTTTGAACTTTAGAAAATTCATTTTTGTCAATATAGTAATACATCAATTTAAAATATGAAGGAAATAAATCCTCATTTTCATTATTGGTAATCTGATTATTTTCTATAATACATTCTAAGTTGTCTATATATGGCTCATCATCTTCTTCTATTGATTCAATTATTTTATTTAGCCAAAATATTTTATCCTTATCATTATTGCAATTTGCTAATTCTTTTTTTGCTAATTCTAGTGCTAAATTAGAATCAAACATTTGAGCAAGTATAACTTTAGTATTTTTTATTATAGATAAATCCTCATTTGATTTTATATTTAATTCTCCTATTATATTTTCATCATAAGTATCTATAAATTTATACAATACTTTACTCATATTATAAATGTCACCTATATTTAAATCCAATAAACTAGTAGAAATTTCTTGAAATAAAATCGGATCCCAATATTTATATTTGACAATTTTTTTTATAGGATCATTATATACATCATATAAATCTTTTGTAAAGCCAGTTTTTGCTAATAAAATAGCATTATGTATATCTAACAAAAACTGTTTTGTATTTTTAGGAAAATTTTCTTTTAAGAAAAGATAGCATTTATCGAAAATTAACTTTGCTCCATAATAATTTTTTGTATTTTCCAATTTCTCAATTATATAACTCAAATTTTCAGTTTTATTTGCAATATTTTCTTTATTAACTGTTAGTAAGATATAATCCACATATTTTATACAATAATCCAAAAAGTTATTATTTAATGGAGTTGTTTCAATTATTTTTTCCCAATAATAATTTAAAAGTTCTTTTAAAGTTTTTTCTTTTATTAATTTAGGTGAGTTTGTTTGACAAATATCTCTTACAGTTTTATGTATATAATACTTTTCATTTTCATAGAATACAAATGATAGTTTTTTTAAATTTTCATATAATGTGATTGAAAAATTTGGCAAAATTTTATACCCTATTTTTTCGATTAAATCATCAGTCCAATTTCCAATTATACTTAATATATATGTTAATTCGCTACTTTGAATATCCATATATTTTATAAATCTTTCAATTAAAACATCTACATTTTTACCAAATTTATCAATAGTTATTTTTTCATCATTATTTTTTAAAATTTCATAAGTATCAACACAAATATCAAGATATATAGGTGTTCCATTTGTTAATTCATATAGTTCTTTTCTTAAATTTTCTTCTACAATTCCGGCTTCTTGTAAAAAGTTATTTGCGTCTTGAAAAGATAAATCACCTAAAATGTGCTGATTTAAGGTTTCTTCCCAATCTTTATCATGATCACCCCATTTTAGTTTTTCACGTCCTGCAATTACCCATAATACTCCGGGTACCTGTAAAATTGGGCCTTTATCATCTCTAAGCCACATATCATTCATTAATGTAAAACCATCGGATTTTATTTCATTTACTAATTTTTCATAAGTATCTAATAAAATGACTAATGGGTGGTTAAATTCTTCTAAATTATTAGCTAAATCTTTAGAAAAATAATAAGGTAAATTTTTCAAAATTTCTTCAGTAGTTTCGCATTGCAATTTTATTAAATCTGATTTATTTTTATTTTCTTGCTTTTTATTTTTAAAAATTGCAAGTGCTAAATCAGCAGATTTGAATATAGATGCAACTATACTTGCTCCAGGAATTGCACCTAATGTTTCAGTAATTAAACTTATTATACGACTTTTCTCTGTCAATGATTCTATATCTTTTTTATTATATATATCTCCTATATTTTTAGAATAAATATATAGAGCTATATCAAATAAAGGAAATTCGAAATTATATTTTTGTTCTAATTGATTTTTAATAAAAAATAGTACTGTTTTATAATCTTGAGCTGTTTCAAAATCATATAAAATATAAGCAACATTTTTTTCATTCATTTCGGTACCTAATTTTCTTAAAAGACTGCTTTTTCCTATTCCTCCTACGCCATAATAAGAAATTACAAAAATATCTTCTAAATTTTTTAAATTTGCTTCCATTTTAGTATATTCATCCCAAAAAACTTTTCTAGGTTGCTCTCTATCTGTAAATTTTTTTGTTGCTTTTATGGGTTCTTTATCTTTTATTATCTTTTTCATTTTAAGTTATATCCTTTCTTTCTATATATTTTTAATCTATTTCATTTAGCATACCATAATTTAATGGAAATCCCATAAATTCTAATAAATTTTGATAACTTTGTAAATCAAGCTCTTTTTTTACATCACTTAACATGTTTTCTATTTTTATGAACATTTTATCAAAATCATCTTTGTCAAGCAAACTTTTAAATATAATCATTATTGCAAATAAATCATTAGCTCCACATTTATATTCATTGTCATGTATTGGTATTCTAAGCATAGCATGGTATTTGTAATCTTTGGCATTTAAGCTTATATTAAATCTAACATTAAATAATATATCTCCGTGTGCACAAATATTTCTAACAATATTAAGCATTCGTAAATGTCTTTCTAAACTATATGGACTTATGTTTAAATTTTGTGCAACTTTTTGTTTGTCTTCTATTTTCATGAGACTGTAAAAAGCCGTAATATTTCCAAATGTGAAAATTTTTGTCATTATATCTAAGGGCAAATAACTATTTTCTTCTAAAAATTTTTGAACATTGCTATTTTTATTCTTTTTATCTCTTTCTATATTGCTATCTATTTGTTCTTTTAATTTATCCAATCTTGAGGAAATATTTTTTCCCTCTTTAAAATTTTCTATTTTTAAAAAGTCCTTTTCTCCATATTTTTCAGAAAAAACATATGATATATATGATTTAATATTTATTTCTAATATGTTTATATAGTCAAATATCAAATTTCTTAACTCTCTATCAAGTATATATATTGCGTACAATTCTTCAAAATATGTTTCTTCTTGGTAAATTTCATTTTCATCAGTGGATTTTTTTAGATTCAAAAAAACATCTTCATAGTCAGTTGTTAAATTATAAAAGTTTTCTCTAAGTATTATCTTTTTGGATTTTTCTTCATTTTTAAAAATTATTCCTTTATTTTTTAAAGTTTCTATTTGTTCTTCTACTTTTTTTGAATACATTGCTTTCTCCTTATTTTTCTACTAATATTTAAATATATCTATTAACTTATTAATTAGAGGTTGATTTATACACATAAATCCAAATACACATCCACATATTCCGCCAATTAGATGAGCATAATGTCCAATACCATCTTTTTTATGAAGATTTTTAATTTCATCTATAAGATAAAATAATATTATTAACACTAATGTAACAGGTATTTTTCTTTGGGTAACATTTACAAAGGCACTTAGTACAATTAACATAAATGCTATACCACTTGCTCCAAATAATCTTGATTTTCCAATTATGAAATTTACCAAACCTATTATAAATGCTGTTATTAAAATCATTATTAATAAATTTATAGAACCATATTTTTCTTCAATTAGTGGTCCTAATAATAATATTTTTAAATAATTACTTGAAAGATGATCCCAATCTAAATGCCCTAATATATGTGTGAAAAACCTTATATAAGTTAATGGATTTTTTAATGATGCCCTTTGTGATGAAAAAACATATCTTGTAGCTTGGCCTTTACATATTCTATCTATAATGAAAACAAGTACTGATAAGAAAAACATTGTTAAAGTGACAATAGCATTATATTGGAAATAGCTCACAATATCGTTAATTTCTATCTCTTTCAATTTCTTTTTCGTTCCTTTCTGGTTCTTTTTTTGCTTCAAAATTAATTTATTTCT
Source organism: uncultured Clostridia bacterium (assembly GCA_947632745.1). Taxonomy (GTDB): domain Bacteria; phylum Bacillota; class Clostridia; order TANB77; family CAG-508; genus CAG-269. The sequence continues at coordinate 5,497 of CANRQH010000088.1, forward strand.
TCTAGTATATCACTTATTTTATAAAAAAAGAAGTTTTTTATTATCATAAAAGATAACAATTTTAAAACTGCTATCTCTAATTTTTTTAGTTTCTACAATAAAAGGGGTATTATGTGACAAAAAAAATATTCATACGATAATATGAATATTTCAAGTAATTTAGTTTTTTAGTTTGTTAGAATTTTTTAAAATTGGTGAGCCAGAAGGGATTCGAACCCCCGACCCCAGGCTTAGAAGGCCTGTGCTCTATCCAACTGAGCTA
>CANRQH010000089.1 GCA_947632745.1 uncultured Clostridia bacterium
ATTGTTTTAATAATTTCATTGTTATTTGTATTTTTAAATTCATTTTCTGCTCTTAGTATAATATCATTGTAGATATATTCTAAATGCTGTATTACATTTTTCTTTTCTAGCATAAAAACCCTCCTTTCGTTAAAATATATAAAATATATAAAATATAATAGCATGGTTCACCTGTTATGTCAAGCATATTTCGATAATTAACAAAATAAGGCATATTATTTATTAAACAACAAACTATAAAGAAAAACAAATTATTTTAGTTCCTAGTCCATTCTTACAGTAACTAGGTATATAATAAAAGTCAAAAAGAAGCGGAGAGAATAGGAGATATATTCATATTTTTACGTCAGACAAGTTTAGGTTTACTATATACAACTAGCAACCGCCGTTATGTTGTAGCACATAAAAAGCACCTATCATAATTGATAAATGCTTTAAATTTTATTATATGTCTTTCATATTATTATATTTTTTATATGTGAATATTGAAAATGATATAACAATAAATAGCATAACTATTAAACTAACTCCTACACCAGCTTTTGGTAGTATATTAGGTGTAACTGTATTATCTACTGGTTGTTTCTTATCTTCTGTTGGTGGCGTAGTATTTGATTGGGTATTTACTTTTTCAGCTAATACATAAGTGCTAAAGTGATCTGTTTCAAATGTAGCATATTTCTTATTATCTATTGTTTCTACTGTTGCCTTATATTCTAATTTTTCTCCATTCTCTGTAATTCTGTATATTACTAATTTTGATGTATTTATATCATTTGGAACTGGAATACTAACTTTAACTTTTCCATTAGGCTGTATTTCCACACCGTCAGACTCTAAAGATATATCATATACATACATTTTAGAAGTTGTATCTCCTAGTAATGTGTTTGCTTGATTATAAATTTCTCCACTTGTTACAGTATTTACATTCAAGCTAGTGTTCTCTGGAAGAATGTCATCATCAGAACTTAATATAACACCAGTTTCTTCATCACTAATAATAAAACCATGTTCATCAGGGAAAGAGAGTTCTAGCCAATTTACATAGGTCTTATTTGTAGCAACATCTGTTTCTAGTATCTCAAAATAACTCACTTGTCCAATTTCTTTCTTAATATCATTACTTTCTATTTTGCAAGTATAAACATAATATTCTAATTTTTTACTAGATAATGACTGTTTTATACCTTGACAAGTAAATGTTCCTAAACCTTTAATTGTAAATTCTTCACCTACATATTGATAAGATTCAAACCAAAAATAATTATTTACTAAATCTACATTACTACCTATGCTAATTCCTCTAAAACCTAAACCATCTACTTTATGTATTGTTCCATCTCCACTATAATTTATTGACTGATTATTTGAATTAACAATTTCAAAATTTCTTAAAGTTCCTATCCATACTTCTTCACCAGTTTCTGTTGTTATATGTTCGTATTCATATTGAGAGTTCTGGTATTCATTTTTTGACACTTCTTTCCCTACAAGTGTCCTTTTTATATTACTATTTTTTCTATCATCTGGATTACTAGAAGTGTAACTATATTCGTCATCATTTCCTGTTGATGGCAATTTTCCACTTGATGATGTGTTATCAGAAGTGCTATTTGTATTACTAGAAGAGTTGTCTGTGGCACTACTATTTGTAGCACTACTATTTGTTTTATTGCCATCTATATCTGTAAAGCTATCTTCTGCTACTTCATTTGCTAACACGTATGAGAAAGTGTAAAAACATATAAAACATAACGATAACACTAAACATACTATAAACTTCTTTTTCATTTTCTTTCACCTCCTCTTTTGTAAGAATGATTTTACTCCAAAAATATTATATCATAACAATTTATAATTTCAAGTATCTTGTGATAAATTCACGAACTATTTTCTTAATAAATTCAAGTAATATTGTTATACTATCACTAAAAGGAGTGAGTGACATGACAAAAGACACAGCAGAAAAAGGCAATGTTCTACAAATTGTTGGGAATAATATAAGAACTATCAGAATTTCTAAGAATATGACACAAGAACAAATGGCAGAAAAACTTAATCGTTCTGTAAATTTTGTTAGCTTAATTGAATTAGGTAAATCTGGAATGAGTGCTACTACTATGATAGATATTTGTAATATTTTAGATATAGATATAAACTGTATTTTTAAAGGCTTAATTGATTATGAAATAAAAGACAAAGAGAAAAAGTTAATAGAGAATATACTAATATTATCAAATGAAGATAGAGAAGTTGTTACAAACTTAGTAGAACACTTAATCAAAAAGAATAACGGTTGAACAGGCTTGTTATTTTCTCTTTTTCGACTAATTTACTGCTAGGAGAGGAATAGACAAGCCTTTTATACGGAAGCGGAGAGTTTCCCAACAAAGAATAAAATTGCTCCTATAAACTAAATATGGGCTTTCTAGTATGTGCTAAGCTACTCTTTTACAAGTAGCTTTAAATAATAATTATATTTCACAAGTTAGAGCTTCTATAAGAATTTTTACAGCCATTGAAAAACCAATTTTGAAAATATCTTTATCGTCCTGCCCAAAGATTTCTGTTTTTATCTCTTCTAATTGGCTAAATTTACTTTTTAATTCTTCATTTTTAATACTATCATAAAATTCATTATATTTATGACGTAACTCTTTATATTCCTTACTATTCGTGACATTTGCTAATATACCAGTATTATATAAATCTTCAATTATATGTTCGTTTGGAAATTCCACTTTTTCTACCTCCTAAAATTCTTCACTTTCTAAAATTAGACCACAACTGCTTGCAACTTTTGTATTTTTATTGATTTCAAGCAATTTTTCATCATTTAAGTTTTTAGTAAAGCTAACTAAATTATTTACATTTTTTCTTTTCACTTGTGTTTCATCTAGTATTTTATTTTTTCCCATTCCATTCGTAGATGAATAATTTTCTCCAATTTTATGATAATATTTACTTATATGTAGTGATACTTGATTTTTGTAATTATACCTAATTGCAAATTCTAAATAGTTTTCATCATCTAATTGAATTTGTTTTATTAAAGTCTTTTCTCCATGAAATAAAAAATATTGAACATCTAACTCCCAACCATTTGCACATTGATTGTTTATACTATCAACTTGTTTCTTTGTTATCTTCATTGTTATTTTTCTCATCTCCTTTACTTTGTGATTTTATAAATACCTCTAATGCCTCAATTATTCCACAATTTGAACATATTTCTGTTTTATTATCTGCTCTTGAAATTGCTGGATAACCTATTATAACTTGTTTACATCGAGGGCATATTTTGTTTTTACTTTTTATCATTTACCACCACCCATCAAATATTCCAACCGAATTTTCTAAAATAAACATATTCAAAGTGTAGTTGAAAATACTTGTCATTAGTTTTGAATGTTGGGGGCAACATTTCTAATATTGGAATGTTTTTAATGGCTGATAAAAAACTTTCATTACTAAGTTGTTCAAACATATTACTTATTACGTCATAGCAACCACAAGCTACAATTATTGTAGGTTTTATAATTGCTATTTCTAATAATATGTATTCCTTAAAATCGTTAATGTAACTTGTTGTATCAATACACTTTGAATTTGTTTTGTTGAGAACTAATCGAGAAACAGAACTACTGTTGATTTCAGAGTCAAAACAATGTCTTGAAATAAATTCTTGCATATTCCACAATCTTTTTCTAGTATGTCTATCATCATACTTATAATCGAAAATATACAATATAGAATGAGAACTATTTGTTAAATTCCACATAAAGCCATCATAGTAAAAATCTTCTTTTCTATACTTTTTATATTTTCTATGCTGATGTTTCCAAGTTACTAGATAATTGTATAAAATCATTTGTGTATTAAAAGGTGTTAATCTTTCACTTTGTGTAAGGCTCTGAAACTTAGTTTTTAATTGACTTTTCACGACTTTTCCTCCCACAATTATTTTACCACAAAGTTTACATAAAAGCAACCATTTGTTCGTATTTTTACTAACTTTCCTAAAGGCTAGAACCATTGAAATAACAACGAATATAAGTTATAAGATTATAATTTTAGGTTTACTATATAGAAGTTGGGAACCTCGTTTGTGTTAGGAATATAAAAGGCTCATTTAGATCTTATAATTATTCCACCGCACAGGGCTTTAGGAAATTTTTATAAACGTCTTAATGAGCGTCCTAGACTTAAATAAAATTTGAGAAAAGGGGGGAGCAAAAAGGTGATGATGAATAAATAGAAAAATTGAACATAAATTATTGTATAAACATTAAATGTATGCTAAAATATGAATAGTTTAGTCGACCAACTATCGACCAACTAATGAAATTTGACAATAATAAATAAAATTTTATGATATCAGCTGTTAAATCTTACAAAATAGGTGGTTTGCAGAATACTACAAAATGATGAAAAACAGTACAAAAAGTGGGGAACAGAACTCATAACCCTGAGGTCGTAGGTTCGAGTCCTACCCCCGCAACCAAATAAAAATATGAAAAAAGCTAGCTCTTTAAAGAGTTAGCTTTTTTCGTAATATGCTTGTATAAAAAATATTTTTATTATATTCTTTTTTATGCTTTTTTAGCAACATATTCATTTACCCAATTTGAGTAAAATTTAATTCCATTTTCCTTCCATGAAAATACAGGTATATTATTTTTATAATAGTTTTTAGGCTCTTGTATAGGTAATCCACTTGACAAATCCCTTTTGTATTCATTATCTAATGTATTTGAATCATATTCAAAATGACCTGTTACAAAAATTTGAGTTTTAGCTTTATTTTCCACAATAAATACACCCGCATCATCTGATTTTGAAACTAGTGTTAAGTTGGGATTTTGTACAATATCATTTTCATATATTCCAGTATGTCTTGAGTGAGGGGCTTTAAAATTTTGTTTTAATCCTTTAAGTATAGGAGTATTTTGGTCTACAATTTCATGTTCAAATATTCCGAACATTTTATTAGGCAATAAATGTTTTTTTATACCATAATTGTAATATAATCCAGCTTGTGCTCCCCAACAAATATATATTGTTGATTTTGAATTAGTTTTAGTCCATTCCATAATTTTAGTAAGTTCGTCCCAATAATCTACTTGATTAAATTCCATTTGCTCAACAGGTGCACCTGTTATAATAAAACCATCAAATTTTTTATCCTTTATTTCATCAAATGTTGAATAGAATTTTTGTAAATATTCTGGGCTAGTAGTTTTAGACTTATAAGATGTTACATTTAAAAATGTAACCTTAATTTTTTCATTGGTATTAGATAATTCTCTTAATAATTGGATTTCTGTGTCTTGCTTTTTAGGCATAAGGTTTAAAATTCCTATTTCCAATAAATTTGTTGGTAGGTTAACCTCCTCCTCTATTATTTGAATATTTTCCTTTCTTAATATTTGGTTTGCAGACAAACCTTTTCTAGTTATAATTGGCATTTTAATCACCGTATTAATGTAATATAGCAAAAAATATATAATTATATACTTTTTATCTTATTTATTTTAACATGTGCTTAAAACTTTTGCAAGTATTTTCCAAAATTATTTTTTAGTGTAACATATCGATACTACGGAAGATAGTATTAAAAAGTTTTTTTATAAAAATATAACAAAAATGGTTACAATTCACAGCCATAAATAAATTGCATCATAATTAGAGGGGATAAATAACATTTTTTTACCCTCTCTATTTTT
>CANRQH010000090.1 GCA_947632745.1 uncultured Clostridia bacterium
TTTCAAATCTAAATGTTTTCTTCCAGATTCCTCTACTGCAACACCTCGTTCTAATTTAAAATTATGATCTACCATATGTTTATCAAAAGTAATAATATATTCACAAGCAATATTACTAACTGTTTTTATTTGTCCTTTGAGATTATATTTTTCTTTCAGCCTGTCAAATTCTTTATCATATCTATATTTAGGGGCTTTAAGTGAATAATTCAAATATGACCTTTCTTTTTCTATATTTTTATTGAATAATTTTTATTTTTCCTTTCATTGTGTCTATATATTCCTTTTAGATTTTCCTCCATTTGCATTTTATACCCACTAGTTTTTCCGCCTATTTTTTATATTTGATTTATTTAATTTTTTATTTGCTAGTAGTAAATTTTACTTTTTTAATATAAAATATTTACATAAAAACAGTAGTAATTTAGTTCAATTTATGGTATACTATTAGTAAATTTCAATGAAAGGAGTTTATATATGGCAGATGTAAAACAACGAATGTTAGATATAGTTAATTCTGTACCCAATGATTATTTTGATGATTTAGAACCAATCGAAATGGTATTTAAACTTATGATGGAATATATAAAAAGATACGGTGAAGATGAAACAACTCTTATTCCTGGTACTGATAAGCATTTTAATTATGAAACTTTAAAAGAAATAATTGAAAACCAAAATTCAAACTAAAAGGAGGTTATATTGATGGATTTTATAAAACAAACCTTAAATCAAATAAATACACAAGAAAATACATTATATGATTATATATATAATCTAATTTTCTATATATCTTTAAAAGAAAGTGAAAAAGATATAAAAAATAATAAAGTTATGTCTATTGAAGAATCAAAAGAAAGGTTGGTGCAAAAATATAGAAATCTTAATATCAAATAGAGCTCAAAATAATATCGAAAACATTACAGAATTTACATTAAAAATATCACCTAATTATGCAAATAAAGTTATAAACAAAATATATTCTACTATTGATTCGATTAAAAATACTCCATATATTGGAAGATATGTTCCTGAACTTAATGACAAACATTATCGAGAGAGAATATGTGAAAACTATAGAATTATTTATTTAATTTCAGAAAAACTTAATACTATTTTTATTAGATATATAATTAGTGGAAAACAAAATTCTGATTTATTTTTTGAAGTTCATAAAAAAGAATTATTTAATTTTTTAAATCGTATGTTTATTTAAATCTTTTTTAAACAATTTAAAATTTCATACCCCAAAAAGAACCAATCCCTGTAGAACATGTCCCAAAAAGAACCGGTCCCAAAATTGAGCATGCACAAAAAAGAACCGGTCCCAATTGTACATTGTACAAAAAAGAACCGGTCCCAGTTGTGCATGTTGTGCATTTTTTATACTAACATTAAAACAGCCATTGGAGCATTATCTCCCTTACGAGCTTCTGCTTTTACTATTCTTGTATATCCTCCTACTCTATCTGTGTATTTTGGAGCTATTTCATTGAATAGTTTTGCTGGTAAATCAATATTTTTTCCTTCACTGTCTTTTACTTTATTTATTTTTGTCATTATTTTTCTTCTTGCATTTAATCTTGATGGCATATCTTTTTGTCTAGATTCTGTTGTTTCTTCTTTAACAACTTTTAAATATTCTTTACCATTTTTGCTTTTTACAAGCTCTGTCATTTTATTTCCTTTAGAATCTAATTTTGCTTTAACAACTTTAACATCAACCATTTCGAAGTTATCTTTTTCCTTAACTGCTAATGCAATTACAGAATCTGCTATTTTTTTAACTTCCTTAGCTCTGTTTTCTGTTGTTGTTATTTTTCCATACATTATTAAATCTGTAGTTAATGACTTTAGCATTGCCATTCTAATATCTGTTGTTCTTCCTAATTTTCTGTTAGCCAATTTGTCCAACCTCCTTGTCTAATTTTAAGGGCTTTATCCCCTTTTTTATATTTTTATTTTATTCTTCTTCTGATGCGAAATCTAATCCTAGAGCATGTAATTTATTTACTACTTCATCTAATGATTTTTTACCTAGGTTTCTAACCTTCATCATATCTGATTCAGTTTTGTTTGCTAAATCTTCAACAGTTGAAATTCCTGCTCTTTTTAGGCAATTGAATGACCTTACTGATAATTCCAATTCTTCAATTGATTTTTCTAATATTCTTCCTTTTTTGTTTTCTTCTTTTTCTATCATTATTTTAGTATTTTTTGTAGCTTCTGATAAGTCTATAAATAATTCTAAATGTCCTGTTAAGATTTTGGCAGCTAAACTTAAAGCCTCATAAGGTTTTAAGCTTCCATCTGTCCATACTTCTATAATTAATCTATCTAGGTCAACCATTTGACCAACCCTAGTATTTTCAATTTGATAATTTACTTTTTTTACAGGAGTATATATTGCATCTATTGGTAATACAGATATGTTTTGGTTATCTTCTTTACTTTTATCTGCTGAAACATATCCTCTACCTCTGTTTGCTGTTAGTTCCATTACTAAATGTCCACCTTCGCTAACTGTTGCAATATGTAAGTCTGGGTTAAGTATTTCAACAGTACCATCTGTTTGAAGGTCTCCTGCTTTAACTTCACCCTCTCCTTTAAAATCTAAATGTAAAACTTTTTCTTCTTGTCCTTCGAATTTTAGTCTTACATTTTTTAAATTAACTATTATTTCTGGTACATCTTCTACTACATTTGGAACACTAGAAAACTCATGTAAAACCCCATTTATTTTTACACTTGTTAAGCTACATCCTGGAAGTGACGAAAGTAGTATACGCCTTAAAGAGTTTCCTATTGTTACTCCATATCCTCTTTCTAATGGCTCACATACAAATTTTGAATAATTGTTTTCATCATCAATTTTTATACATTCAATATTTGGCCTTTCGAATTCTATCATTATTTAACCTCCTAATTATTTAGAGTATAGCTCTACTATTAAGTGCTCTTCTATTGGAATCTCTATGTCTTCCCTTGCAGCTAATCTTATAACTTTTCCGCTTATTTTCTTGCTGTCTTTTTCAAGCCATGCTGGAACAGGTCTTTTTTCATTTGCCTCAGCATTTGCTTTTATTGTACTATTATCTTTTTTGATTTCTCTAACAGTAATAACATCTCCTACTTTTATTAAATATGAAGGAATGTTAACCTTTTTTCCGTTTACTTCAAATTGTCCATGGTTTACCATTTGTCTAGCTTCGGCACGTGATACACCATATCCTAATCTGTAAACAACATTGTCTAATCTACTTTCTAATATTTGTAATAAGTTTTCACCTGTTACACCTTTTTTGTTTGAAGCCATTTCGAAGTATTTTCTGAATTGTCTTTCTCCTACTCCGTAATATGCTTTTGTTTTTTGTTTTTCTCTTAATTGTGTACCATATTCAGAAAGTTTTGCTCTTTTTTGACCATGGTCTCCTGGAGCATAGTTTCTTCTAGATATACTACACTTATCTGTATAACATCTGTCGCCTTTTAAGAATAATTTACATCCTTCTCTACGGCAAACACGACATTGTGCGTCTTTATATCTTGACATTTTTTATTTCACCTCTTTATAATTAATTTATTTATTTGAATATAATTTTTATATTAATGTAAAGAATAATAATTTATATTTTACTATACTCTACGTCTTTTTGGTGGTCTACAACCATTGTGTGGTATTGGTGTTACATCTTTAATTGAGCTAATTTCTAATCCTGCTGTTTGTAAAGCTCTTATTGCTGCTTCTCTTCCTGAACCAGGACCTTTAACAAATACATCAACAGTTTTTAAACCATGCTCCATAGCTTTTTTGGCTGCTGTTTCAGCAACTTCTCCAGCTGCAAATGGTGTGCTTTTTCTTGAACCTTTAAATCCAAGTCCTCCTGCGCTACCCCAAGCTATAACATTACCTTGTGTATCTGTTAAAGATACTATTGTGTTATTAAAGCTTGAATGAATGTGTGCAGAACCTCTTTCAATGTTTTTTCTATTTCTTCTTGCAACTGTTTTTCTTGTTACATTTTTAGCCATTGTTTTAACTTACCTCCTACTAAATTATTATCTTGTTTCTATTTCTCTTTCTTACTTCTGCTTACAACTTTTCTTGGACCTTTTCTTGTACGAGCATTAGTTTTTGTTCTTTGTCCTCTAACAGGAAGTCCACGTCTATGTCTTAACCCTCTATAGCATCCAATTTCTGTAAGTCTTTTTATGTTTAAAGCAATTTCTCTTCTTAAATCTCCCTCTACTTTGTAGTTTGCGTCAATTTCTTTTCTTATTAAATTTACTTGATCGTCTGTTAAATCTTTTACTCTAGTATCTGGGTTTATTTTAGCTTTTTCTAAGATTTTTTGAGAGCTTGTTAAACCTATACCATATATATATGTTAGTCCAATTTCTACCCTTTTGTCTTTAGGTAAATCTACTCCTGATATACGAGCCATTTTTTTATTACACCTCCAAATTTTTTTAAGTCTTATAATTTTGTCTTATGTACTTATCAAATCCTACTTAAAGGTGAAATGCATTTAATAAAATATATTGCAATTTATATTTTATTAAATCTTTAAGTTTTTTTGATAAAATATATATATACACAAATAGAAAATTTCAGCCGCTTACCTATTTGTGTTATAAACTTATAAAAATGAAAATACTGCATATGCATTTTTTGGCATACACACTTTTGACTAATTTTATTTTATTACCCTTGTCTTTGTTTGTGTTTAGGGTTTTCGCAAATTACTCTTATTACACCTTTTCTTTTGATTACTTTACATTTGTCGCACATTTTTTTTACTGATGGTCTTACCTTCATTTCACTCATTCCTTTCTATATTTATTGTTATTTAGCTCTCCAAGTTATTCTGCCACGGTTTAAGTCATATGGTGACATTTCAACTTTTACTTTATCACCTGTAAGAATTTTTATATAGTTCATTCTTAATTTTCCAGAAATAGTTGCTAAAATTTGATGTCCATTTTCTAACTCAACTTTAAATGTTGTATTTGGTAATGTTTCTACAACTTTTCCTTCTAATTCTATTAAATCCTCCTTAGCCAAACTCTCGCCTCCTTCTTAAAGAGCTTTTTTTTCTATTAAAAAATTAAGGTAAAGCTTTTGTAATTTGAAGCTTTTATGTAACTTAAAAAAAATTACATATTCCCCCTATTATTCACAATAGCTTTACCATTATACACCATTATTATATTATTGTCAATATTTTTGGCTCATTTTCTGTAATTAAAATTGTGTTTTCATAATGTGCAGATAAACTTCCATCTTCTGTAAGAATTGTCCACCCATCATCTGCTTGCCATATATCTGGCTTTCCGGAAGTTTGACACTTTTTTAATCAAAAAAATTAGTTAAGCATTGATAATGCTTATTTTTTTTGTAAAATTTTTTATTTTTCTCTTGCGTGTCGTTGCGTGTTATGTTATAATTCATCATATAACGGGAGTTTGACACTTTTAAAATAAAAAAATCTTTGTAAGCATTAAAAATGCTTAATTTTTTTGTCAATTTTTTCGTTTTTCTCTTGCGTGATTTCTCGTGATGTGTTATAATATAAAAAAATATTGAAAGGATTGAAACAAATGAGATTAAAGATAAATAAATCGGGTTTTAAACACTTTTGAAATCTATAAATTTATCAAACCATTGTAAATGGTTATTTTTTTTGTCAAATTTTT
>CANRQH010000091.1 GCA_947632745.1 uncultured Clostridia bacterium
CTGTTGGTTAGACTTTACCAGATGGGATTCTCACCCATTATATATTAAATGCCGAACAGGCGCACTGTGTGTGTACAACCTCAAGGGTTTCAGCTATTACATATTTTAATTTACTAATTTCACTTGCTCTTTGTCTTTTCATCTTTGGTTCCTTCCTCTACTTGTTTTTTTATATCACAATTATATCATTTGTATTTTTCTTTAGCAAGTGTTTTTCATATTTTTCGTTTTTTATTTAGGACATTTTTATTTGCCAACTCTATAAAAATTTTGAACATTTTCACTTACTAGTCACAAAAAATCCTCCAAATGGGGCTAATTTAATTATATAATTGCTTTTGCAAAATCCTCGCTATTGAAAATTTCCATATCATCTATTTGCTCTCCAACCCCTATAAACTTTACAGGAATTTTGTTTTCTTCTACTATTCCACAAACTACTCCGCCTTTGCTTGACCCATCTAACTTTGTTAAAATTAAACCTGTTACATCTGTTTCTTGTTTAAATGCTTTTACTTGGTTTATTGCATTTTGTCCTGTTGTACTATCGATTACAAGTAAAACCTCTTGAGATAGTTCTCCCATTTCTTTGTTTATTACTTTTTTTATTTTGTGAAGTTCATCCATTAAATATTTTTTATTATGCAATCTTCCTGCTGTGTCTACTATTAAAACATCTGCATCTAGCTCTCTTGTTCTTTTTATTGCATCATAAACAACGGCTGCTGGGTCATGTTTTTCTTCTCTTTTTACAATTTCGGCACCCGCCCTATTTGCCCAAACTTCTAGTTGTTCAACTGCTGCTGCTCTAAATGTATCTGCAGCTGCAATTACAACTTTTTTGCCTTGTTGTTTAAGTTTGTTTGCAATCTTTCCTATTGATGTTGTTTTTCCAACTCCATTTACTCCAACAACTAAAATTACAGATGGTTTTGTATCTAATTTTAGAGAGTTGTCCAACTCATCAAATATTGACTGTATCTCTTCTCTTAAAGCTTGTTTTACCTCTTCTTCTTCTTTTATATTTTCTTTTTTTATTCTTTTTCTTAAATTGTCTACTATTTTAACTGATGTATCTACTCCCATGTCTGACATTATTAATACTTCTTCTAATTCTTCTAAAAATTCTTCGTCTACTTTGCGAAATGCACTAAATACATTGTTAATTTTTGAATCAAATGATTCTTTTGTTTTACTTAAACCTTTTTTTAATTTGTCAAAAAATCCCATTATGATTTCCTCTTTTCTATTATTTTTCACACTTACTTGTGATATAGATAGAATTATATAATATTTTTTTCTATTTTGCAATTGATTTTACTAATAAAAGTTTATATTTATATATTTTGAAGTGAACCCAAGGTGACCTTTTTAGAAAATGTTATGAGCGTAGCGAATTACATTTTCTTAAATGGGGATAACGGAAAAATATATAAATATAAACTTTTTAATATTATATTTTGCGCAACACGAAATTAATAAAATTTTAATAAAATGCTTTGTCCCTTACTTTTTCGCAGAAATTCTACTCATTTTTTATGGCACCCTTCCAAGGCAAGCTTGAACTCTTTCCATAAAAAATGTAAGAATTTCTAGCTTAAAGCACTCCAGCGCTTTTTATGAAAATTTTATTAATTTCGAGTTATGCAAAAATATCATATTAAAAAAATCCTTCTAATTAAACACTTAATTAAAAGGATTCATTTAAAATTTTATAAATTACATAGCTTCTTGCTCTGTTTCTTGTGCTTCGCTATTTTCTACATTTTCATCATTTTTGATTATTTCTAGACTTCCGATTGAAACTTCGTATGCAACTTTTTTTACAACTGTTCCATCTTCATATTTCTTTTCATAGTTTCTTGATTGAATTCTACCTACTATTTTAACTTCAGTTCCTACCTCTAAGTTTTGGCAGAATTTTGCATTTCTTCCCCAAGCTATTGATGGTATATAATCTGATTTATTATATGCTCTGTTAACAGCAAGTAGTATGTCTGCTATTTCTCTTCCAAATGGTGTTTGTCTGTAAATAGGTTTTTTGCAAATATATCCTATTAATACTACTTCGTTTGTGATTGTGTCTTTTTTAGCAATATCATTTACTGGAACTTCATTTCCTTCTTCATCTACTTCTGTTTCTTGAGCAGGTTCTTCTACCTTTTCAATGTCTTTTGCAAATACTGTAAGTATTAGTCTGTTCTTTTCGTTTTCGTAACTATTATAAGATCTAAATTGACCTTTTATAAATAGTTTTGTTCCTATTTGCATCATTTCATCATTGATTAGTCTTTCTGATACTGTAACTGGAATTACGTCAGCATTTCCACTTAAACGTGGTATTGAAAGATCAAATATATAAAACCTTTCTCCATAAATTTCGTGACTGAATTGTTTTTCAGATGTTACTTTTCCAACTAATGTTAAATAGTTGTTTTCTAAATAATTTGTATCCAATTTTTATTCCTCCCTATTTCTTTTTTTGGATTTATCTAAAGTAGCCTTTTATTTTTTTAGTCTCAAAATCTCTACTTCCAATATTATACAACAAATTTTTGATTTTGTCTACATAAAAAGTTAATTTTTTCTAAATTTTTTTCAATTTTTCTCCATAAATACCTAAAATTGCAAATATTACAAGCACATTATATAATTTATTTATATTATTTTTCTCTAATTTTATGTTGATTTCTTGTTCTTCTATTATTTTTTCATCTATATTTTTGAAACTTCTCTGTATGCAAAGCATTGTATTTTCTTCTTTAACACTCGAAATCGTGATAGTTGCTTTTGCATTAAAACCATATGTAATTACGTTTGTTTTGGAATTTTTTAACCAGTCTAAATTGTTTTTTATATCTGAATTAATAACTAAATATTTGGATTTGCTAATTATATCTTCTAAATACTTTGAATGCTCTAATAGTTCTTCTATATTTTCGTTTATAACTATTGTATCAAATTTGATGTTTTTTACATTTTGTACACTTTTTAAGTTTATATTTATTATTTCAAATTTGTTTAATGTAGCATTTTTTATAATTCCATTTTTTATAAAATTACTATCATTTATTTTACTGGCTATCCCAATAAAAGGCATCTTAAAATCCCCTTCTAAAATATACTTTTATTTTGAAATTTAATTTCTATTTTAATTATATCCTTATATTTTCTATTTTATACCTAATTACAATTAATATTATAAATTTATATTTATATATTTTGAAGTGAATTGGGGGGACCTTTTTAGAAAATGTTATGAGCAAAGCGAATTACATTTTCTTAAATGGGGATAACGGAAAAATATATAAATATAAATTTTTTAATAAATCACTCATTAGATACTATATCATTTAAAGTATTATTATTTTGCGAATTAGATAATTCATTATTTTGAATATTTGATGAAGCAGATAATTCATTATTTTGAGTATTTTCAGAATTTGTGCTTTGCTCTACATTTGTATAAGTTTCCTCCACCGTATTTAAATCTGAATTTAGAACATGTGACATAAAAAACAAAATTACTATAGTTACAATAGACACTACATATGCATAAACTTTTTCCTTATTTATAACAAAAAACATATTTTTCAAAAAAAAACCTCCAATAATAATCTTATTTAATTATATGATTATTATTGGAATAAAATGTTAGTTTTTTATTTTATTTGTTTCATAACTTCTTCGGCAAAGTTTTCTTCTTTCTTTTCAATTCCTTCACCTTTTTCAATTCTAGCAAATTCTACAACTTCAGCATTTTTAGATTTTAGTAAATCTTGTACTTTCATTTCTGGATCTTTAACAAATTCTTGCTCTAGTAAGCATATTTCACCATAGAATTTTCCAAGTCTTCCTTGTACTATTTTTTCTGCTATAGCTTCTGGTTTACCTTCGTTCATAGCTTGAGCTTTAAGAATTTCCATTTCTTTGTTTAGTCTTTCTTGTGGTACAGCTTCTCTATTTAAAAATTCTGGTCTAGCTGCTGCTATTTGCATACATACGTCTTTTGCTAAAGTGTTGTCTGCATTTTTCATGTTTACTAAAACTGCTATTTTTCCATCTCCATGGATGTATTTTTCTATTAAACCATCTGTTGTTTCAAATCTTGTAAATCTACGAATGCTAAGTTTTTCTCCGATTTTAGCTGTTTTGTCTATTAATACTTCTGATATTTTTTTACCAGCTTGCTCAACAGATTCTTGCTCTAATAATTCTTCTACATTTGCTGGATTTTTTAAAGCTACCTGTTTTGCAACTTCTTCAACAAATTTTTTGAATTCTTCATTTTGCGCAACAAAGTCTGTTTCTGAGTTAACTTCTACAATAGCTCCAACTTTTCCATCTTCTGTTACATATCCTAAAACTAAACCTTCTGCTGCTATTCTATCTGATTTTTTTGCAGCTTTTGCTATTCCTCTTTCACGTAAAAGCTCTATTGCTTTTTCCATGTCTCCGTCAGCTTCTGTTAATACTTTTTTGCAGTCCATCATACCTGCACCTGTTTTTTCTCTTAAATCTTTTACCATTGCTGCTGTAATCATAATTTAATTTCCTCCTTAATTTTATTTTTTTAGTAATAGCTTTTTATTCTTCAATTTCTTCGTTTTCTTTAGCTACTACTTCTTCTATTGTCTCTGGAGCTTTTTCTTCAGCTACTTGTTCTATATTTTCTTCTTCATCTGATAATACTTTTTCAAAGCTTTCTCCTTGTTTTCCTTCTATTACTGCATTTGCCATAACATCAGTTATTAATTTAACTGCTCTTATTGCATCATCATTTCCTGGAATTGGATAGTCTAATACTTCTGGGTTACAGTTTGTATCTACTATTCCTACTGTTGGAATATTTAATTTCTTAGCTTCATTTATTGCATTGTATTCTTTTTTAGGGTCAACTAAGAATATTACCCCTGGAACTTCTTCCATGTCTTTTATTCCACCTAAATTTGTTTGAAGTTTTTGCATTTCTTTCTTTAATAATATAACTTCTTTTTTAGGTAATACATCAAATGTTCCATCTTCTTGCATTGTTTCTAAATCTTTAAGTCTTTTAATTCTTTTTTTGATTGTATTAAAGTTTGTAAGCATTCCTCCTAACCATCTTTGGTCAACATAGTACATTCCGCATTTTTCTGCTGCCTCTTTAATACATTCTTGTGCTTGTTTTTTTGTTCCTACGAAAAGGATTGTTTTTCCTTCCTCTGCTTGGCTTCTGATAAATTCATAAGCCTCATCTAATTTTTTAGATGTTTTTTGTAAATCGATAATGTGAATTCCATTTCTGGCTTGGAATATATATTCTGCCATTTTAGGATCCCATCTTCTTGTTTGATGTCCAAAGTGAACACCTGCTTCAAGTAATTGTTTCATTGCAACTACTGCCATTTTTAATTCCTCCCTTTTTGTTATTTCTTCCATATTGTTCATAGCTTGCAAAGACCTTTTTATTAGGCACTCCTCTACATTGCTCACAATATGTGTTTTATTAAACGCGTATTATTTTATCATACTTCTTATGTAAATGCAAGTGTTTTTTTTTATTTTCTTCATAAAATTTAATTGAAAGTTACAATTCACAGCCATAAATAAATTGCATCATAATTAGAGGGGATAAATAACATTTTTTTACCCTCTCTATTTTT
>CANRQH010000092.1 GCA_947632745.1 uncultured Clostridia bacterium
CTGTAACTTCTGTAGTTCCTGGCGTATGTGTATTTGTTAATGTAAATCCATGCTCTTTATCTCCACCCACTTGAACTTTATATCCACTTGGTACAGATACTTCTTCTACTGTATATTCTATTTCTTTACCATTTTCATATTTATCTAATCCTGTAAATTTTGCACTCCAACTATTTTGTTCAGTTAATGTTTCTGTTTTTACAACATCTGCTCCTTTTTTTAATTGAACAGTTATTTGTGTAGGTCTTATTCCATCTTGGTTTTGTTCATCTTCCCATTGTTTATGTACTGATATATCTATAGTTGCTGGCGTATGTGTATTCGTTATTGTAAATCCTTGTTCTTTATCTCCTGTAACACTAGCTGTATATCCATCTGGTACATCATCTTCTTCTACTGTATAGTTAATTTCTACACCATTTTGCTTTTTTGGTAAATTTGTAAATGTATATGTCCAACTATTACTGTTGTTGCTTTTTATAGCTACTGTTTTTACTATAGTCCCTTGATTCATTAAATTTACATTAATAGATTGAGGTCTTTTATTATCTTGGTTACTTTTGTCTTCCCATTTTTTTGTAATAGTTATTTCTCTAGTTTCTACTGTCGTTGTTAGTTGAAATTTTTGTTCCTTAGGTGTTACTTCTACTATTGGCTGTTCGCTTTGGGTTGCACATGTCCATAGCTTCTTTTCATTTGTGTTATATGTTCCATCAAACTCAACAGTTATAGTGTTACCTGTTATTCCTGATGTTGGAATAGCAACGTAAAAATCTGTACCTATAAAGTCTGATACCCTTGTGCTATTTTGTCTATTGCCTACTGCATCTGATATATATGCTTCGTTATTTGCATTTCCATTAACCTTTATAGTATCTGATAAATCATATACTGCTTCTCTTTGTTGTTCTATTTTTAATGGTCCTACAACAAAATATTCCTTATTTTGTAAAGTTTTAATATTTAAATTTCCTGTTTGAGTTAATGCAACTGGTACTCCATTACCTTCACTTTGACCATTTTCTACATATTCATTTGCTGCATCTATTAAATATGAACAAAGTATAGCTGCTTGTTCTTCTTTCCATTTTCCAACTTGGAATGTTTCATTGTCGTACCCTTGTACATTAAATTGAGTTCCACTTAAATCTGGCCAATTATTTGTTTGTGTGTTACTTGTACTGTTTGAACATTTAAGTTTAAGTTTCATTTGAGACACATCATATGTAGATTGCTGACTACTATTATTATCCTTGTAATTTGTAAAATACCAAAGAGCTGCTTGTTGAGCAACTTCTATTAATTCATCTTCTATTTCTACAGATTGGAATTTGTCTTGTTTATCATAATAAAAATATCCTTTTTTTGCTTGTTCTGATACTGTATATTTATATCCCGATCCTGATTTTGCAACATATCTATATCCTAAATCTGTTTCTTTGGCTTTATCATCATCAACTTCTCCATATTCCAAACTTGCTTTTTGCATTAAAGCATGCTTTTTAGCTGTATCTGTTTCTGTATTTTTAGTTGGTATATACATATTATCTAATATCCATAATATTTGTTTTAAATTTTGGCTATCTCCTATCGCTTTATAAGCTTTATTTGTGTCCCCACTTAATGCTCTGAGTTGACTTATATCACTACTACTATCTAAATTATATGATTTATTATATGTTACATCTTGATTTACTCCAGCTGTATTCCAAGTATGTCCCTCTGTTGCGTTTAAACAATAATATGTTGTTTTGTTACTTTTATCTAATATTTGATATACAGGGTGATATGATTGTCCCTCAGCTGTTGGAGTTCCTAAGGCATATCCATTTGTATTGTTATCATTAACATACCTAAAATATTGCAACCTCAGCTGTATACTATCTGCTGCATAACTTAGCACTGTTATTACTGTAAAAAAACATATTATTAATATTGTTAAAATTTTTGTAATATTTTTCCTGATCTTCATATAACACCATTCCTTACATTTATACTAATTCAATTTTACTATTTA
This sequence comes from uncultured Clostridia bacterium, assembly GCA_947632745.1. Lineage (GTDB taxonomy): Bacteria > Bacillota > Clostridia > TANB77 > CAG-508 > CAG-269. Next base: position 2,018 of record CANRQH010000092.1, read on the forward strand.
AAATAATATTTTTCAATATATGAAAATAGAATAATTTTTTTTATTCAAAGTGTACTTACGGCTAGTCACTTTCTAGTTTTTTTACAATAATTTTAATTTTTTATTACATTTTTGTAACATAAGTATTATTCTATTTTTAGTTATATTTTTTTTATTTTTTTATATATTTTATATTAGATTTTATTTGGCACATACATTGAGAGGAATGATTTTTGAGTGAATTCTAAAGTATTTTATAATATTTTAATTATTATTAATTTAATTCTTCTACCCACTTTTTGTTTTGCAGATGACTATATCGAAAATACAGATACCATTTCAACTATTACAATTGAAGCATCATCTAATTCATCTACCATACCTAATATAAATGCTAGACACGCAGTTATTTTAGATAGGAACTCTAATACTGTTTTATATGGAAAAAAAGAAAATGAAACATGTAAAATGGCTTCAACTACAAAGATTATGACCGCTATTGTTACTATCGAAAATTGCAATAATTTAAACCAAACAGTTACTATTTCAAAAAAAGCTGCTCGGAACAGGTGGTTCAAGACTTGGTTTATCCACAGATAATACAATAACCGTTCAAGATTTGCTTTATGGATTAATGATGGTATCTCGGAAATGATGCAGCTGTTGCCCTTGCAGAATTTGTAGGTGGAAGTATAGAAGGATTTTCTAACATGATGAATCAAAAAGCTCAAGATTTAGGTCTTACCTCAACTCATTTCGTTACCCCACATGGCCTTGACCAAGATGAACATTATACAACCGCATATGAACTTGCAAAACTTGCAAATTATGCACTTAAAAACACAACTTTTGCTAAAATTGTTAATACATCTCATTATTCTGTAAATATAAATGGTCACTTAAAACCTTTAAATAATACTAATGAACTTTTAGGTTATTTGGATGGCGTATATGGTGTAAAAACTGGCTTTACCAATGGCGCTAATAGATGCCTCGTTACTTCTTGTAAAAGAGGTAACTTAGATATTATTTGCGTAGTACTTGGTTGTGATACAAAAAAAGATAGGACCTTAGACAGTATTAATCTTATAAACTATACTTTTAGCAATTTTTCGATTGTAAATATAAAAGATATGGTATACAAGAATTTCGATAATTGGAAAAATGAAAATTTAAATTCATTTTATATTAATAAAGGTGTTTCATCTAATTTAGATTTATATTTTAATGAAAATGACCTTCCTTATACTACAATTCTAATAAATAATTCTGTGTTAGATAAAGTATCTACCTCTATTAATTATACTTCTACTTTTGAAGCTCCTTTATATGAAAATACTGTAATTGGTGTTATGGAAGTAAAAGTAGATGATAAAACTTTATTTAATTTAAATATTTTAAATAAAAATAAAATAGAACGAAAAAATACTAGATTTTATATTATGCATTTCATGAATAATTATTTCGATTATTTTTCTACATAATAAAAAGAACATAAATTGTTAAGCGATTTTTCTAACAATCTATGTTCTTTTTTAGATCATTGAAGTACATAATCTAAAAAATAAGAATGCACCTACTAAAGCCAATATATAAGCTAATACAGTCAACACCATTGCTACTTTTATTGATAAATTTAGCATATAGCAAATCCATTTAATTACCTGTATAGATAATAATCCATTTTGAAAGCTATTATTTTTAGCTTGTACAAATTCATCACTTGGTATTTGATACAAATTAGATAGTTCATATATCATATCTAAATCTGGATATTTTAATCCTATTTCCCACTTTCTAACATCTTCTTCTAGTACATCTTGATTATCCATTTGTTTATTTAAATTTAAAGCAACATCCCCGCATGACCAATTTTTTTGTTCTCTTAATATAACTAAAAGTTCCTCTATTCCTTGTTTTTTCTCTCTTTTCTTCATATTATTATACTTCCTTTTTATATTATCAAAATACTTTGTAATTATTTTAAATTATATAATATAATAAAATTATTATCAACTATTTCAAATTAAATATTTTATATTATTTTAAAATACATGGTACCATGTTTGGTTGAAATTTATGTTTAAGTATTGACTTTTTTATTTTTTTTTGCTATTATAATAAGGTATTTTATAAGAGTAATTTAGTTTTTAATGCTCCACTTTGCTAAAACATAATTTGAGATTTGAAAATTTAATAAAATGCAGGTATAGTTTAGTGGCAAAACGAGACCTTGCCAAGGTTTAGTCACGAGTCCGATTCTCGTTACCTGCTCCAATGACGTTTCTGTTCGAACTTTTTAGGAACAGTAGATACAAAATCAATCATAATTAAATTGGTTGATTTTTTTGTCTCATAGAACACCATGTTATGATGGTACGTCAAAATATTCTTAAAAAGTAAGAAAGGCGAGATAATATGGAAGGTTCACTATTGTTTGTTGTATGTTTAGCATTATTTATAATTCAAATTGTTATATTAGTGAAATCAATAAAAAAGAAAGAAAAGAAATATTGGATAATTATCTTTTGTTTAGAAATTATTCCTATAATACTATTAAGAGGTTTATTATATTATTATGATTATTTAGCTCCTAGGAATAGCTTTATGCCTGGATTACAATATTTGGGTGAAGAATTAACATGTCTTGGTGCGACTATTGTTTATTTTGTGATGTTTTGTATTACTATGATTGCATGGATAATTGTATTTGAAAAAAAACAAAAATTAAAAAACAAGAAATCAGAAAGCCCTTTAAAATTAATTACTGCCTTTGTATTTATTATGGTAGGTTTTGTATTTTTAGTAAATGAAGTAACAGATAATTTTGGAAAAGTAGAAACTATAGGTACAGTTATAGACTTTGAAGAGATAAGATCTGGTGGAGATATTGAATATTGGCCTATTATACAATATAATGCTGAAGGTCAAGAGCTTGAAGAGAATTATCCAATGTCTAATGTAGAAATTGGTGATAAAGTTAAAATTTATTATTCTGTTTATAATAATGATAATATTTCTCGATATCTTACAAATAATAAAATAATTTGGATACCAACAATTCTAATAGGAATACTAATTATTCTTTTTAGATTTAAAGATGATTTCATAAAAATAACAAAACAAAATGGTTAAAACAACTTTGAAGAATAAAAATATTGACTTTTTATTAATTTTATAGTATATTTAAGTAGTGTATTTTATTTTTTGTACTATTTTTTATTATAATACATATAATTTAATATATGGCGACTTAGCCAAGCGGTAAGGCACGAGTCTGCAAAACTCTGATGATCGGTTCGACTCCGATAGTCGCCTCCATAGGAAAAATCGTAAAAATGTTGATATATCAATACTTTTACGATTTTTTAATATTTTTTGATTAATAAATAAAAATCCTCTATTTTCAATAGTTTTAGGCTTCAAAAATTTCAAAAATTATTCTATAAGGGTTAAAAATTGGTTAAAATTGTATTAAAATTTATAATGTTCGCTTGAAATTTAGCAAAATTTGTTATATAGTGTACTTTATAGAAAATGAGATAGCAGAAATGTTGTGGC
>CANRQH010000093.1 GCA_947632745.1 uncultured Clostridia bacterium
CTTTTTCTTTTTCAAACACAGATATTAGATTTTCAACTGTTTTGTTGTTTACAAATTTTTCTGCTTGTTTTATTGTAAATTCAAAAAGTTTTTCATCACTACTTCCATGTGCTTTTACAACTGGTTTTTTTACTCCTAAAAATAATGCTCCTCCATATGATTTATAATCCATTGCTTTTGCAAATTTACTTATTGCTGGAAGTGATGGTACTGCTGCTATTGATGTAAATATATTTTGCATTAAACTTTCTTTTAAATTTCTTTTTACAAATTTTCCTAAACCTTCTACTGTTTTTAAAAACATATTTCCTGTAAATCCATCTGTAACTAATGCATCTATTTCTCCAGAAAAAGCATCTCTTCCTTCAACATTTCCAACAAAATTTATATTCAATTCTTCTGCTTTTTCTTTTAATAAATTGTAACTTTCTTTTGTTAAATCATTTCCTTTTGTTTCTTCTGTTCCAATGTTTAATAACCCTACTCTTGGATGCTCTATGCCAAATGTATTTCTTAAATAAATACTTGACATTTGAGCAAATTGAAGTAGATTAATTGGCTTGCAATTTGTATTTGCTCCTGCGTCGATTAAGGCAAATTTTCCTTTGTATGCAGGCAAAAGTCCAGCTAATCCTGGTCTATCTATTCCTTTTATTCTACCTACTAATAAAGTCGCTCCTGCAAGTAGCGCTCCAGAATTTCCAGCTGATATAAATACATCTCCTTCACCATTTTTCAACATATTAAAACCAACTACCATTGATGAATCTTTTTTGTGTTTTATACTATCTGTTGGTCCATCTTCCATTTCTATTACTTCACTTGTGTGTTTTACTTTTAACCTTGGAGATATTTCCCTTGGAATTTTTCCATATAAAGCCTTACATCTTTCCTCTATAACTTCTTCTTTACCTATTAATACAATGTCTGCTTTTATTTGTTTTATTGCTTTTACTGCACCTTTTATATTTGCATCAGGACTATTGTCCCCTCCCATTACATCTAATAGTATTTTCATGTTAGCATTCCTTTCATTAATTTAATACAATTATTTTATTATTAATTTTTAAAAAAATCAATAGTTTTAAAATTGTTTTTAATTTCTTTCGTTACTTTCTTTTTTAGTATATGTTAAATTATGTGAATTATTATTATTTTCATCTATTACGCTTATTATATCTTGGCTATTTTCACTTATTAAATTATTTTGTTCTATCCACTCTTGTCTTTTGCTGTCACTACTTTTTTGTTCTCTACCTAATTGTATATTGTTTTTTCTTGTTTCTATATATTTTTTTATTTTTTGAATTATCTTTGGTGTTTTCTTTTTAGCTTTTTTATGCTTTTTTTCTGGTGCTAAATTTATATTAATTGATTCTAATAAATTAGCTTCTTTTATTCCATTTTCCATAATATAAAATTTTTGATTTCTGCCTTCATTAACTATAATTGTTCTGTTTACAATTTGTACATTACCTTTAAAATTTCTCTTCATTAGCTCTACTCTTAAATTAAAAAAGTCTTTAACTATGTCTGCCCAATTTTCATCATCTTTCAAATTAAAATTTACAATTTCACTAGCTTTTATAGCACTTCTTAAATTTATTCTTTTTGCTTCTTCACCATCTGGGAAATTTAAAATTGCTATTCCATTTCTATAATATATTACTTTTTTTTCTCCATTTTCTAATCCGAACAACTTTTAATGAGTAATTTCCTAACTCATTAAATCTCCCTTGTTTCATTAAAAATTTTGTCATGGAATTTATTTTTTTTCCATATTTTTTTGAAATTAAATTTGAAAAATTATGTATAATTTCCTTTTCAGCTTGCTCTTGTAACACACTAGCTAATGCATTATCCAAATCACTAAAATTTACTTTATCTAACATATTTATAAAATCAGATGCTGTTAAATTTTTATTTTGATATTCTTCTGACATTTCTTTGCAAATTAGATATACATATTTAACACTTAATCTATTAATTTCGTTCCTAAACTTATCTGTATATTCATTATTAATATTCGGAAACATCAAAGAATATAATTTTAAATATTTTTCCATTTCATCTTTTGAAATATTGGTACTATTTATAAGATTTTTTAAATCTTCTTTAAAAAAATGTTCATATATAGTAACATCACATTCGTAGCTCAATTGTTTTATGCTTTTTTTATAAAATTTTATCAATTCTTTATAAAAAGCTATTATACTGCTATCTGAATCTTTTATGTTTTTTTCCTTTAAGAAATAACTGTATTCTTCTTTTTCTATCTTTCCTTGTGGCAAAGACCTTTTATAGTCTTTTTTTTGCTTTTCATTTACTTTAAGGTCTGATGGTAATCCTATTTCCTTTCCCTTAGATTTTATTCTTGCAAATTCTTTTATATTATCTACTCTTGCTTTATATTCATTTATTTTTTCATTACAATTATATATTTGGTCCATTTTATATAAAAAACTATATAATTCTAATTTACTGTGCATTTTTAGTAAATACTGCATCTTAGACAAAATATTTGGTCCGCTTCCCTAATTTCATTGTATTTTGTTCACCTATTGCAAGCTCTATTTTTTGTACATCATTTAAGAAAATCTCATATAAATCACTTATATCTTCACCAAGACCTACTTTTCTTAAAATCCACTCTGTATATCCTTCATTTATTGCTCTTCCAATTTCATCGTTTGATTTAATTAATACTAATAATCCTGTTCCGTTTAAATTCCTTTTTAATAAAGCATGTATTGCTTCATGTACTATTGTTGACCTACATTCATCATTATCTTCTATATACATATATGAAAATTCTTCTAAGATTTCTGGCTCTAGAAAAAGTGTAACACTTTCTTCTTTTGAATCATATCGTCCACAGATAGTGATTTCTTTCTTTTTTTCTGTTATACATACTTTTTTTATCTTTTTTATGTTATGACGTGCAAAACTTTTTCCAAAGACATTTGTAAATGGTTCACATTCACTTAATACATCTATAACATAATTTTGCACCCATTCTTTTAACTCTTCATCTGGCTCATCATCACTTTCATTATATTCGTAATTATCAGAATTATATTTAGCATAAATAATTGGACTTGCCTTTAATTCATATTGATTTTTTAAATAATTTAATGTATTTTCATTTTCTACTTTAATTAAATTATCTTCTTTTTCTTCATAATATATAATCTTTACTTTATTTCTTTCTAATCTAATTGCTTGTATAAATTTTTTTGATATTAAATTTATCTCAAAAATAAACATTTCATTTTTATTTTTAAGTATTTCCTTTATTTTTTCTACTTCCATTTTTCTACATATCCTCTTGCTTTAAAATTTCATAAGCCGCATCTCTACCATTTCTTGCTGCCCATGCTACAGTTCCCTTTCCACCTATTACGTCTCCACCAGCAAAGACTTTTGGGTTTGATGTTTTAAAATTTTCATCAATTTTTATATAATTATTAGGAGTTAGTTCTAAACCTAATTCTTTTATAAAATTATCTGTTTTAGAACCTAATGCCATTATAACATAATCTGCATCTATTTTGTAATTACTTCCTTCTATATTTACAGGAGAAAGTCTTGTGTCTCCTTCTTTTTGAACTAGTTTTGTTTTTATTAACTCTACACTTTCTACTTTTGTATTTCCATTTATTTTTACAATATTATTTTGGAATAGAAATTCTATTCCTTCATTTATTGCATCTTCTATTTCTTTTTTTTCTGCTGGCATTTGTTCTCTTGCTCTTCTGTATACTACAATTACTTTACTTGCTCCCATTTTTTTTATTGTTCTTGCGGTATCCATTGCAACATTTCCACCACCATTTACTATGACTTTTTTTCCATCATAATTTGGATGATTTCCATATTCAAGTAATTCATTCCCTCCATATACACCGTCTAAATCTTCTCCATTAATTCCCATTTTAGAAGAAACATTTGCTCCAAATGATAAATATACATAATCAAATTCTTTTGTTAAATCTTCTAATTTTAGATTTTCCCCTAAAATTTGATTATATTTTACATCTATTCCTAAATCTAAAATATTTTTTATAGTATTTTTTACAATTTCTTTATCTAACCTAAATTCTGGAATACCATAAACTAAAAGCCCTCCAAGAAAATTATACCTTTCATATATAGTAACTTTTACTCCATTTTTTGCTAAAAATGCACCACATGTAAGTCCTGCAGGTCCACCACCCACTATTGCTACTTTTTTATTAATTAATTTTTTCTGTTCTTTATTTTCTATTTTTAAATTGTTTTTTAATGCAAAATCACCAATAAAAGCTTCAATATCTCCAATGCTTACAGGTTCTTCTTTTATTCCTCTAACACATGAACCTTGACATTGTTTGTTATGTGGGCAAATTCTTCCACAAATTGATGGCATAACAGTAGTATTGCTTAAAATATTATAAGCTTCAACCATTTTTTGCTCTTTTACTTTCTCTATAAATGCTGGTATATCATTGTTTAGCGGACACCCCTTAATAGAGCATGGCTTATTTTTGCAGTTTAAACAATAATTTACCTTTTTATTTATTTCCTCATCCATTTTTTCTCCTTTTTCATGTTCCATGTTCCACAGGGACCGGTTCTTTTTTGTGCATGTTCCATTGGAACCGGTTCTTTTTTGTGCATGCTCAATTGGGACCGGTTCTTTTTTGTGCATGCTCAATTGGGACCGGTTCCTTTTTGTACAACTTCTTTTAAATCATTTATAAAATCTATTTTTTTCGTTTCATCTCTTAATAACGCTGCTGGATGCCATGTTGGCATATAGTATATTCCCTTTTTTTCTATCCATTTTCCTCTAACACTTGATATTTTATATTCTTTTCCTAAAATATTTTGAAGTGCTATTCTTCCAAGTAATACTATTATTTTAGGCTTAACTATCATTACTTGATTTCTTAAATAATCCATACACCCATTTACTTCATCTTCCTCTGGGTCTCTGTTATTTGGTGGTCTACATTTTACGATATTTGCTATATATACTTCGTCTCTTTCTATTCCAACAGCATCAAAGGCTTTGTTCATTAATTGACCTGCTTTTCCAACAAATGGTATTCCTTGTGCATCTTCATCTGCACCTGGTCCTTCACCTATAAACATTATTTTTGAATTTATATTCCCTACGCCAAATACTATATTGGTTCTATTTTTACATAATTTACATTTATTACAATTTTTAATTGCTTCTTGCAATTCTTCCATATTTTCATACATATAATCACCATTTGTTTTACATTATAACAGATTTTTTTTATAATAGCAATATTTTTATATTTATATTACACTATAAATATAAAAGTAAGGTATTACAGTCAAATGTAATACCTTATTTTATTTTTTATTATTGGATTATATCAGCAACTACACCAGAGCCAACTGTCCTACCACCTTCACGAATAGCGAATCTTAATCCTTTTTCTATAGCGATTGGTGTGATAAGTTCGATTGTCATTGATAC
>CANRQH010000094.1 GCA_947632745.1 uncultured Clostridia bacterium
ATTGTTAAGCTTCCCCCATCTTCTATATTACGAGCGGCACCAAAGAATTTTTTTGGTTTATGAAGTGATGCAGGGTCTATACCTCCAGATAATGTTCTTCCTGATGCTGGAACAACTAAGTTATATGCCCTTGCAAGCCTTGTAATACTATCTAATAATATTACTACATCTTTCTTTTGCTCAACAAGTCTTTTAGCTCTTTCTATTACCATCTCTGCAACTTTTGTGTGATGTTCTGGTAATTCATCAAATGTAGAATATATAACTTGTCCTTTTATAGAACGTTTCATATCTGTAACTTCTTCTGGTCTTTCATCAATTAAAAGCATTATAAGTTCACATTCTGGATTATTTGCAGTAATACTATTTGCAATTTCTTTTAGCAAAGTTGTTTTTCCTGCTTTTGGTTGAGCAACTATTAAACCTCTTTGTCCTTTTCCAATTGGAGAGATTATATCCATCATTCTTGTTGCATAATTTGTTTTTATGGTTTCTAAACGTAATCTTTCATTTGGATATATAGGTGTTAATTCTTCAAATCTTACCCTTTTAGCTGCTTTTTCTGGATGTTCCCCATTTACTTCACCAACAAATATTAAAGATGGAAATTTTTCTCCTTCTTTACATCTTGAAATTCCTTTTACTAAATCACCTGTAACTAATTTAAATCTTCTAATTTGTATTGGTGATATATATACATCTTTTGGACTTGATAAGTAATTATCTCCTCTTAAAAATCCATATCCATCTGGTAAAACTTCAAGAATTCCTTCAATTATTTCATCTTCTTCATTATTTACTTGATATGCTACTGTATTCTGTGCTTCTTCAAGTTCTGCTTCGTCATCAGATGCATCATAACGACGATGTTGTTCTTCTTTTTCTACTATTTCATCATCATCTTCTTCCATATCGTCTAACATGTCCATCTCGTCTTCATCGTATTCTTCCTCAAAATTATTATTTTGTATACTTTTTAAAACTTCTATAAGCTCTTCTTTTTTTAATTTTGAAATATTTCTTATATTGTTTTCTTTTGCTAATTTTTTCAACTCTAATAAAGTCAAACTTTCTAAATTTGCCATATTTATTTTTCTCCTTTTTATATTTTTTTATTTTTATGGGAATTTTTTTAAGAAACTAATATTATATTTTAGTATTATATCATAAAATTTTCTATTTGTGAAGCCTAAAATCAAAAAAAATCCTTGAATTTTCATTACTTTCAAGGATTTTAATTTTCACTATCTACATAAACTCTTTCATTAGGTAAATACATATCTAGTTTTTCTCTTGCAACTTCTTCTATATATTCAGAAGAATTAACATTTTCTTTTTCCTCGTTTAATTGTTGTTGTGTCTCTTTTGCTTCAATAATTTGAGCATCTAAATTTTCAGCTTGAGTAGCATATGTATTTAGAATTTTTTGTTGTTTAATTACAGTTACTATAGCATATATCAAAATTGCTATAAAAATTATTTTTTTTAATAAGCTTATTTTATTTTTCATATGTACCATCTTTCTTTTAAATTCTTACTATTTTATTATTCTCCATTTGTTTCCAAAATCCTCCAAATTTATGAAGATTTTTTTGCACATTTTTCCATTTTTTTAATTTTCTTTAGTGTAAAATGCGGCTTTTTTAATTTTTTTGTCGCAAAATTTTGAATTTTACTGCAATAAATATATCCGGGCCTTAGTATAATTTTATCTATTACTTTATATATAAACTTTAAAGGAATAATTATTATGCTCCAGATCTTGTGTAGTAATTTTATTACACCTGATATTGTTTTAACTGAGATTTTTATAATAATATTACTTAGTGTTAACATATATAAAATGATTCCAAAACCTAAGCCTAAAAATATAAAAAATCTTAAACTTCCATTTGAAAATTTATACATAAAAAAAATAATGCTTATTCCGCTTAAAATCCAAAATACAATATCCTCAATATATGTAACTATATTTCCAGTTTTAAAGGTCTTTCTAAGGATTCGAAAGAAATCGAATAATAAACCAATAAGAACACCATTTAATGTAAAAATTAAAAATAAATATGCTTGATTAATCGCCAATTTTTCAGTCTCCTAAAAATTTTATTTAAAAATTTTGCTAAATAGCCCACCCTCTTGCTCTTTTTTTGAATGTTCACTATAACTTAGCGTATTTATTTCTCCTTCAACAATAACTTCGGATGTATCTATACTAAGCTTATTAATTTTTAAATTATCTCCTTTTACAGAAAGAAGTCCTAATTCTGTTTCCATTATAACAACCTGATCATCAAAACTTAAAACATCTTTTACTCCTGATATGCTAAGCTTGTTTCTGTTTTCTAAAATTAAATTTTGAACAACTCCACCCATTTGTCCAATATTTCCTGCTTTTCTTTCTTCAACAACCATACTTCTTTCCTCCTAACTATAAATAATTATATTCAGGTAAATTTAACTTTAGAACTTAAATTAAAAAGTTTATATTTATATATTTTGAAGTGAATTGGGGGGACCTTTTTAGAAAATGTTATGAGCTTTAGCGAATTACATTTTCTTAAATGGGGATAACGGAAAAATATATAAATATAAACTTTTATTATTATATAAATATTAAAATCTCCTAGCTATATGCTAGAAGATCTTAATTTATATTAATTCTTTGTGCAATTTCTCTAGTATCTCATCTGATACAATTTCTTTAAACATTACAGCAATTTTTGCTTCATTTATTTCCATACTAATAATGTCAAGCTTACTGTCACTAATTATTTTCATAGTTTTATTTAAAATAAGATTATTACTCATTATTCCATTACCAATTATTGAAATTCTACTTATATCTGAATATGTGCTTTCAAGGTCTGGAAATTTATTTTCTAAGAGATTAGCTAGTTTATTAAATTTATCTTTAGGTATTGTAAATGAAATATCTAAGTTTTCTTCACTACTATTTACAAGATTTTTTACATTTAGCTCATTTTCTATAAATGTATTATAAATATAATTAAATTTTTCTAATGAATATCCATTAGATGTAATATGCACATACTTAATTTTATCATTTTTTACAATATTTTTTACAAGTGAGCCCTCTATTTTGTCATTTATAATTGTACCATCATTGTCGCTAAATGTTGATTTTGCTATAATTTGAACTCCATATTTTTCACCAATCTCAACACATCTATTATGAAGAACTTTTGCTCCTTCATCAGCTATGTCTAACATTTCTGTATAAGAAATTGAGTCAATTTTTTTAGCTACTTTTGTTTGATTTGGATCAGTTGTGTATACTCCATCTACATCAGAAAAAATGTAACATTTTGAAGCATTTAATTTTGCTGCAATAGCAACAGCTGTTGTGTCTGAGCCTCCTCTTCCTAAAGTAGTTATATCCATATTTTTATTTATTCCTTGGAATCCCGCAACAATTACAACCTTACCATTATCTAATTCTTTTATAATTCTTGATGTATCAATGTCTTCTATAACGGCATCTTGATTCGTATTGCTTGTATATATTCCAGCCTGCCATCCTGTAAGAGAAACAGCAGGTATTTCAAGCCTGTTAAGAAGTATTGCAAGTTTTGCCATTGAAATTTGTTCCCCTGAACTTAGCAAAACATCTAATTCTCTTTCATTTGGTACACTTGACAAACTTAGTGCCTCTTTTATTAAACCATCTGTGGTCTTTCCTTGAGCTGAAACTACAACTACTACTCTTCCATTTTCTTCATAAAATTTTTTAATTTTATCTGCAACAATATTTAATCTAATATTATCTGCAACTGAACTTCCTCCAAATTTTAATACTACTGTGTCCATATTGGGTACCTTCTTTAATTTTAATTAACAAGCCAATTTAATTAAATACGGCTATTATTATTTTATGTATATATTTATTTTATGTTACTTGTTTGTTTTAAATAACTTTGAATAAATCCGTCTAAATCTCCATCCATTACACCTTGTACATTTCCTACTTCAAACCCTGTTCTATGGTCTTTAACTAATGTGTATGGACAAAATACATATGAACGAATTTGGCTTCCCCATGCTATATCCATCTGTTTTCCTTTTAATTCTTCTATTGTTTCTTTATGTTCTCTTTCTTTTAAGTCTAGCAATTTTGATTTTAACATTTTCATTGCATATTCTCTATTTTGTAACTGTGAACGTTGTGTTTGACAAGATGTTATAATTCCTGTTGGAATATGTGTTAATCTTACTGCAGATGAAGTTTTGTTTATATGCTGACCTCCTGCACCAGATGCTCTATATACATCCATTTTTATATCATCTGGATTAATGTATAATTCTACATCATCTGAAATTTCTGGCAAAACCTCCACAGATGCAAAAGAAGTATGTCTTCTTCCTCCACTATCAAAAGGAGATATTCTAACTAACCTATGTACTCCCATCTCCCCTTTTAAGTATCCATAAGCATTCTCACCTATAACATCAAAAGTTACTGATTTAATTCCTGCTTCTTCAGCTTCTAAATAGTCTAATTCTTCTACTTTATATCCAGCTTTAAATGCCCATCTTGTATACATTCTGTATAACATTTCTGCCCAATCCCCAGCTTCTGTTCCACCGAGCTCCTGGGTGAATAGTTAATATTGCATTATTTTTATCATATTTTCCAGATAAAAGAGTTTCTACTTCAAACTTTTCTATTTGGTTTTCCATTTTTTTAACATCTTGAACCATCTCATCTGCTAAGCTTTCATCATATTCAAGTTTTAATAAGTCTATAATATCAAGTATGTTATCAATTTCACTTTCTAACTTTCTGTAATTTGTGCATTTACTTTTTAAGCTCTTTATTTGCTCTAAAACCTTGTTAGAACTTTTGCTATCTTCCCAAAAACCGTACTTCTGTAGTTTTATTTTCTAAATCTTTTAACTGTTTTTCTAAATTTGGAATGTCAAAGTGAATCACCCAAATCTTTTAATTTGTTTTTTAAACTATTAACTATTCTAGCATTTTCTTCTAAATCTTGCATCCACTCACTTCCTATCTTCTTTAAAAACTTTATACAACAAGATTATCACAGTTAATTTACTTTGTCAATGACTTGACTAAGCTTTTTAAACATGCTATATTAAAGTAAGTTATATTTTGTAAGTTAGAATTTAATAAAATTTGAGTAAAAGCGTTGAAGTGCTTTGAAACTAGAAATTCTTACAATTTTTATGGAAAGAGTTCAAGCTTGTCTTGGAAGGGTGCCATAAAAATTGAGTAGAATTTCTGTGAAAAGTAAGGGACAAAGTTTTTTATGAAAATTTTATTAAATTCTAACTTGCAAGCTATAAACTGTTAATAAATTACTCTTAAGAAAGGAACCACCTTAAAATGAATAAAACTGAAATAATCTCGCAAGAAAACGTACATATCCCTAAATGGAATGAGCTACCAAATGTAGATTTATATTTAGATCAAGTTGTAACTTATATAAATTCTTCATTATCTGAATT
>CANRQH010000095.1 GCA_947632745.1 uncultured Clostridia bacterium
ACTGAAACTTTTAATAAACTATCTGTAGTTTCAGATAAAATTGGATAATCAATATTTATTTTTGGAATTTGTATTTTTCCAACCATTTTATATCTTTTTCCATTTGATGCTACATATTCATCTGTTATAGTATTGTTTGTTTTTTCTGGCTCTTCTGCTGTATATAAATTACTTTCATCTTCTCCATCTAATGCAATAACCCAAACACTATCGTCTTTACTTATTGTAGTATCATCTTCTGCTCCCATACTTGCTAATATATCTTGTGATATATTTTCTTGTTTATTTCTATCGTATGAAGCATATACATATATAGAAAAAAGTATTATTATTATTATTATTGAAAGTATAAAATTAATTTTATACAGTTTCTTTTTTCTTCTTAATTCTGGAGTTACATATATTTTTTCTGTAACAAGAATTTGATTCATATACTCCTCCTTTTTCATACTTAGTTATTATTATATCACGTTTTTTGATAAATTGAAATAGTTTTTAGTAAATATTTAAAATATGTTAATTACAAATTCTATTTTCCGTCTAGAACTAAAACTTCGTCTTTGAACAAAATTTACCTTATGAATAATATGTTTGTTAATCTTGCGAAGTCTTCTATGGTTAAATTTTCTGCTCTCACGTCTTCTCTTAAGTTTAGGACTTTTAAAATTTTAACACCTTCTTCTTTACTTTTAAATAACCCAGAGTTTAATAATGAATTTAGCAAAGTTTTTCTTCTTTGCATATAAGCAAATTTAATTATTTTAAAAAAGACTTCTTTATTTTTTACTTGAACTGCAGGAGTTTCTCTTAATTCTAAATTTATTACTTCTGACGTAACCTCTGGCATTGGTATAAAACTTGTATTTGAAACTTCTCTTATTTTTGTCGATTTACAATAATAGTAAACAGTATACGTTATAGCTCCAGTATTTTTACCACTAGGAATTTCTATTAATCTCTCTGCAACTTCTTTTTGCACCATTACTGTTATACTTTTTAAATCTAAATTACTTTCTAATAATTTCATTATAATCGGAGTTGTTATGTAATAAGGAAGATTTGCAACAACTTTCACATTTTTTATTTTCCCCGCTTCTTTTTCTTGTTTAATTAATTCATTAAAGTCAATTTTAAGTACATCTTGGTTTATAAGTTCAATATTATCATATGCTATAAATCTGTCATTTAGAATTTTTATCATTTTCATGTCAAATTCTATACATATAACCTTTTTAGCCTTTTCTAACAAAAGCTTTGTCATGCTTCCAAGTCCCGGACCTATTTCTATTACTAAATCATCTGGTTCAATATTTGCTCCATCTACTATGTCTTGAATTACTTCATCATCAATCAAAAAGTTTTGCCCTAAGCTTTTACTCGCTTTTATTTTATATTTTTTCATTAAAAATTTTGTCTCTTCTAATAAATTCATTAAAAACTCCTTTCCTAGTTTGTCCCAAAAAGAACCGGTCCCTGTGGGACATGCCCCAAAAAGAACCGGTCCATTTGGAACATGTACAAAAAAGAACCGGTCCCTGTTGTGCATGTACAAAAAAGAACCGGTCCTAATTGGACATTAATTTTTTATTTTATAAAATTTTGCTATTAACTCATCTAACTGCACGCTTAGTTTGTAAATTTTTTCGTAATCTTCTCCTTTTTCGATACTTTCGTTTAATTTATTTCTTAATTTACAAATTTTATCATCTAACATTTATTTATCGCTCCTTTAAAGCACAAAATTTAATTTTTCTTTTTTCTCTTACATTTACTACTAAATTAACACATAAAATTCACTTCGTCAAGTACTTTTTCGAACTTTTTTGATATTTCGTAAGCCTTTATTCTACTTAGTTTTAGGGTATTCGACAATTTTTGACAAACTGCTTTATTTTACAACAGAAAGTACCATTTTTTGAGGTTGAAAATTGTCTTTAAAAACTTGATTTACAAGGTTTAAATCTACAGCTTCTATTTCTTCTAAATAATCAAACGAATTTATACCTTTCATAAAATCCGACAAAAACATTCTTGCAATATCTGTAACATCATTATATTGTTTTATATATTCTCCGTAAATCATTTTTTTAATTCTTTCAAAGTCTTCTTTATTTAATCCATTCTCATTAATTTCTTGAACTTTTGCTTTGAATTTTTCGTATACTTCTTCAGGATTATTTGCATTTGTTGTAATTAATATATGTGCATAATTTTCTGCAAATTCATAAGATAAACTTGGCACTTCAAATATATTTCCTTCATGATAAAGTTCTTTGTATAAATTAGAGCTTTCTCCAAATATCATATTTAAAATAATTTCTATCGCAAGTTGTGTTTTTACTCTTTCTTTTGGAGTAGGTGCCTTACATTTTATTCCTATTGTTAAAATAGGCTTACTTACATTCATTGTTTGCTCTACTTTTTCTTTTACAATGTCTTCTTGCTCCTCTTCAAATATTCTTTTTATTTCTCCATTTTGCTCTTTATTTATAAGTCTTTTTTCAATCTCGTCAAGTATTTCTTCTGGCTTAAAATCTCCACATACAACTAGGCACATATTTGATGGATTGTAAAATGTATTATAACATTTATATAAAATTTCTTTGTTTATATGGCTTATTGTCTCTATTGTGCCTGTAATATCAAGCTTTACAGGATGAGTATTGTACATTGCTTCTAAGCAATTTAAATATACTTTCCAATCAGGGTAATCATCATACATGCTTATTTCTTGCCCTATTATTCCCTTTTCTTTTTCTACATTTTCATCTGTAAAATATGGATGTTGTACATAATCCATAAATTCATCTAATGCTTCATAAAAATTGTCTGTGCATTCATATAAATAAGCTGTATGGTCATTTGTTGTATATGCATTTGCAGATACTCCAATAGATGTTAAAACATCTAAACTGTTTTTTCCATTCTCTTGTTCAAACATTTTATGCTCTAAAAAGTGTGCTACTCCTTTTGGAACTTCTATTGGCTCGGTTTCACCTGGTACTATAAATTTATTATCTATTGATCCATAATGAGTTCCCCAAATTATATATTTTTTTTGAACTCCTTTTTTAGGTATGCACATTACAGTTAAACCATTTTTTAGTTTTTCTGTATATAAGGTTTCTTTTACCTTAGAATTATATATAGTTTGCATCAAAAATCCTTCCTTTCTTATATCTTAGTTGCACTTACAGTTATTAATCCATTACTTTATTTTTTAACTGTTAACTTTTAATTTCTTAAAAAGTATATTGTATTTATTTTTATTTTTTGTGCGATATTTTCTATTTGTTCTTTTGTTACATTTTGTATATTTTCTTTATACTTTTCTATTGTTTCATCAGAGTTTGTAATTTCTTGCCCTAAATAATATATTATTTGAGTATCTTGCTCATCATCTATTGCATTTATTTGAGATATTATTCCTTTTTTTGCATTTTCTATTTCTTCTTCTGTAAAGTTTCCTTTTTTCATTTCTTCAATTTGCTCTTTTATTATATTTAGAGCTTTTTCAAAATTGTTTATTTCAATTCCAGCACCAATTATAATGTTACTTTTATAACGAACATAATTTGAATTTGCGGTATATGCTAAACTTGCTTTTTCTCTGACATTTTGAAATAGTTTTGAATTTGCACTTCCTCCGAAGTAAATTATTGTACATCATTGCTTGATATTTTAAATTTTTGTCTTTTAAATCTTCTTCATTAAATAAAATATCACATCCAATTACAACTTTACCTTGAACAACATCCATTTTTTCTTCTATTGTTCTTTCTTCTACTTCTTCCTTTACTTCAATATCATTTACAACATATTTTGCATCTCTGGGCTCTAATTTGCTTATATTTTCATCTTCTTCAATAATTTTTACGCAATCTTCTTTATTAATTTTTCCAGATACAAATATATCAATTTTACACTCACTTAAAAGCTTTTTATAATAGTCATATAAATTTTGACTATTTATTTTATCTAAATCTTCTACATATCCAAATCTGTACAAACCTGCTGGCATATCTTTGTACATTTCTTCTATACATCTCGTTCTTGCATATTGAGCTTTATTATCTACTTTAGAATTAATTTTCTGCCTTATATTTTCTTTTTCTTGCTCAACATATTCTTCTTTAAATTTTCCATCTTCTAAATATGGATTAAAAACTATATCTGTTAATTTTTCTATACTCATTTTGAACATATTGTTAGCATTTTGTGGAAGAAACTCGTCATTTATGCTCTCTAAATAAAACTTTAATATATGGTTGTCTCCTGTTTTATTTAACCCACTATCAAAGCTTGCTCCATACATCTCCTCTAAAGTTTTGCTTATTTCTTCTTGAGTTTGCATAGTTTTAGAACCACGCCTTAAAATTGCTGATACTACAGCATCAAATGTAACATACTCTCTACTTAATGGAGTTGTTAAAAATATGGCTATTAAATTCGTTTTGAATTTATCTGTGTTTAAATTGTGAACTGTTATACCTTTTTTTATTTCTTGCTTTTTATATTCCACTTTTCTCATTCCTCTCTATTTTTTTATCTTATTTAGTATACTACAAAACAACTTTATTATTCAAGTACTTTTTTAAATGATGACTTTGGGGACGGAGACAAAAAGCATCACTCAAAAAAAGAAAAATAGGTCGCAAAACCACCTATTTTTCGTTTTTTATTATTTTTTAGAATTTTCTTTTTCTTGCAGCCTCTGATTTTTTCTTTCTTTTTACACTAGGTTTTTCATAGTGTTCTCTTTTACGTACTTCTTGAAGCACACCATTTCTTGCGCACTGTCTTTTAAATCTTTTAAGTGCGTCTTCTATATTACCATTATTAACTTTAATCTCTGACATTATATTTATTCCCCCCTTCCGGTCATACATAAACGTATGTGGGATTATTTCTTATAGGTTTTTTACCTTCACCCGATATACTTTTATATTATACTCTATAATTATAGTAGTTGTCAAGTGCTTAGTTTTAGTTTTTTATTTGTTTTGGGGAAAATTTTTATTTTTATAGTTAATAGATTCATAAAGAACTCATATTGCACTTATTTCTAAATTCAAAACTAAATTAAAAACTTATATTATCATTCAATTATTTCATAACCAGCAATTTTATATCCTTTTAACCTTCTATTATACATCTTTTCTAATACCTTCATATTATCTAAATAATCATAAACTATTACTTTTTCTTTATCTTCATGTTCTCTATGAAGTCTTCCTACATATTGTATAATCCTTCCTTTCCATGAAACTGGCATTGTTAAAAATAATGTATCTAACCTACTATCATCAAAACCTTCTCCTATAGAACTACTTGTTGCTAA
>CANRQH010000096.1 GCA_947632745.1 uncultured Clostridia bacterium
ATTATTAAACGAGTCTTCTATTTCTAAGAAGGCTCGCTATTTTTTTATTAAAAACTATTATCCTGTAACAACAAAATTTTTTTAAAAATGTTGACAACAAATTTAAAATGTGTTAATATATACATTGCATGCGGATGTGGCGGAATTGGCAGACGCGCTGGTCTTAGGAACCAGTGCCAACGGCGTGGGGGTTCAAGTCCCTTCATCCGCACCAAAAATAATAAAAATAACACTATTTTAAATATTTTTAAGATGGTGTTATTTTTATATTTGCTTTTTCTCCTAAAATATAGTATAATATTTGTTAGCAACAAAAATTCATTACGAAGGGAGTGTTACCATGAACACCATGACATGGGACAGCAGGGAGCAAGCATTTGCCAATAAAGTGGCATTGTTAACCTCATCTGAGTTTTCTGCACGGAAAGAAGCTCTTGAGAAGTTAACAGAAGCTACTCCCTATGGTTCAATCACATGGGCACTGTCGTGTTCATCGAACCTTTTTCTAAGAGGTTTGACTGACGATTTCGCCGACTTTGATGTCCTTGTCGACATGAAAGACGTCGAAAAATTCAAATCTGCCTTTGAAAAGATGGGTGGACGACTTTTAGATACCGTACAAAAGAGATGTTTCTCGTCTCCGTATTATCAGGAAGCAATGTACAAAAACATACACTTTGACATTGTTGGTGACATTACTGTAAATACATATGCTACCCAGTATTGTTATCAATTAATTCCTGAGGAGATTGATGTCATCAATTTGGGTAGGAACATTCAGGTTCCACTTTGCCCAACTGAGGCAAATCTCCTACTGTACGGGATGATGGAAGGTTGGCAAGCAAGGCGCAGATACAAGCGTGACCTCTGCTTTTCGTACCTCGCAAAGTACGGACTGCAGTATCCGAATGTATTACAGTCTGCTATGACGGAGCAGATTCTTCCGAATCATTTAAAGAAACTCCTCAAGACCCTTCTCTAAAAAGGTAGCATTTCTAAGGGGTGGTGAGTCCCTCATCACCCTCTTAATTTTTACGTAAAATAATAACAACACACTAAGACTTGATTTTGGAGGTATTAAAAATGGATTCTACATTAACATTTTTAGGTAGAGATGCTGGATTCGGAGATAATAATAATTCAGCATACATAGAAATTGGAAACAAATTTATTTTAATTGATTGTCGGATTTACTGTATTTGGAAAATTAAAGAATAATTTTAATCTTAATAAATATGAACAAATAGATGTAATAATTACTCACTTACATAATGATCATGCAGGAACATTAAGTCAACTTATACTTTACATGTGGTTTGTATTTAATAAAAAAATTACAGTTTATTCTAAATGTAAAAATATTAAAACTTTTTTAGATATTACTGGCACGCCTGAAGAAAGCTATGAGTTAAAAACATATAGTGATAATCTAGAATTTATAAAAACTGAACATGCAAAAGATTTAGATAGTTATGGTTTTAAATTAAAGGTAAATAATAAAAATATCGTCTATACTGGAGATACTATAACATTAGAGCCATTTTTCCCTTATTTAAAAGATTGCGATGAATTTTATGTTGATGTTTCTAAAAATTCAAATGCTCACCTTAATTTTGAAAATGCTATTCAAGATTTAAGAAAAATAAAATCAAATAATACAAAAGTATTTTTAATGCATATAGATGATAAAGATTATATTAAGAAAATAAATAATAATGAATTTTTTATAGATTAGACTAAAGACCTGTAATTTGTTTACAGGTCTATTTCTTGTTCATCATCATACATTATATCTTCTATAAAATCTGATAATTTATCTTTTTTTGTATCAACTATATTATTTCTTTTTAAATAATTTAAAAAAATATTTTTACCTGGCATATCTTTTATCTCTATTCCCTTTTCTAATAAATATTTCATTTCTTCTAATGTAATTTCTATTAATTTATTTCTTCTTTTTGAAAACATATAAATCCATTCGTCATCCTTTTGTATAGAATAAATTCCAAAACTATATTCTCTTTTTTTACTTTTACTATTTTTTATATAGGTAATAAAAAAACTCACATTTGTTCCATACTGCTCTTTTATTCTATCTTTTAAAGCTTTTTGTGTTATATTTTTATAAAAGTTCCATGCCTCCACACATTTAGAATTTTGTATTTCTTTTAAAAACCTTTCGTCTGTAAAAATAGCCTTAAATTTTTTTGAAAGTGGTAATTCTTTATTTTTTTCTAAAATATCATCTATATATGTATCTGTATACTCTTTATCAATATAATTAATACTTCTAAAAACTTTATCAATTTCTTCATCTGTTAATTCTATAATCCCTGTTTCATCCATGGTTTTGCTACCAAAAAAGCGTGGTTTACAATGAGTTTGTAAATTATGTAAATCTCTTTGAACATCAACTTTTATATATCCTCTATCTTTTATTTTTATGCTAGGTGCAATATGCTCAAATGCTTTTAATTGTGATATAATTTTGTTATTTTCACTCCAAACATTTTCTTCTCCACCAAAATTTGCAATATATTGAACATCTAATCCCATATTTTTTGCTAAATATACATATAATGATGTAATTGTAATACAAATAAGTTTTCTTGGTACCTTACTTGTTGACTTTGAAGTTATAGCTTGCCTTTTAGCATTTTCGTATGCCTCTTTTCTTTCTTTACTATTTCCCCACCAAAAATGTTCATCAAAAGAAACTTGTTGTGCTACAAAATTTGCAAGAAAAGCTGCTTTTTGCATGTCATCATAATTTTGTGGCATAATAGCTTTTACTTCTTCTAACAATTGTGCTCTAGTTTTCATTAAATTTCTCTCCTCTAGAATTTCTTAATTTTTTGAATTAATATTTAAAACTTTTTACTTTTCTTTTTTTAATTCATTTATAATTTCTTTATAATCTTTTGCCATTAAAATTGCAGTTCCAGAAACTAGTATTTCTGCTCCAGCTTGTTTTACCTTTTCACATGTTGCTAAATTTATTCCACCATCAACTTCTATTACAGTATCTAAATTATTTTCTTTAATATATGTGCTTAAATTTTGAATTTTAGTTACCATATCTGTAATTAAAGTTTGTCCACCTTTTCCAGGTTCTACTGTCATAATTAAAGCAACATGAATATATGGTAAAAATTTATAAATTTCTTCTAATTTCGTATTTGGTTTAATCGATATTCCAACTCTTGAATTATTTTGTTTTATTAAATCTATTGCTTGAAATACCTCTTGTTCATTTTTGCAAGCTTCTAAATGAAAAGTTACTATATTAGGTTCTACTATTACAAAATCTTCTATTGATGGTATTACATCTTCTACCATTAAATGAACATCTATTGGCAAATTTGAAATTCTTTTTATATATGATGATATATTTTTCATTTTTTCATATGTATCTTTTTCTACAAATTTTCCATCCATTACATCTATATGAAAATAATTTGTTCCAGATTTTTCTAATCCTAATATTACTTCCGCTTCTTTTCCCTTTTCGCTATTCAATAACGAAGTTGATACTTCTACCATATTAATCACACCCTTTTTATCACAATTTAAAAATTTATATTTTCAAAAATCCTGATAATTTAATATCAGGATTTTTGTTTTAATCTATAGTATATTTAGAAGTTGTATTTAAGTTAATATCTCCTTCCCATTTTTTCAAGTCATCTATTATAACTTTAACTCTTACAGTTCCTCTTCCAGAAATTGATTGCATAAAGTTTGTCATTGTAGGATCTGTTTCTTCATCACAAACCATTTCATCTCCAGCCATTATTTTTATTCTAACTTTCTTAACAGTTTGACTTCCTGAAGTTCCATTTTCGTCTGTATTGTTTGAATCTTCATAATCTACTTTTCCACCTAATAGAGATTTAATATTAATTGTTAAATTAGCTGTTTTTGTTTCTGAAATTTTATTTACAGTTACAGTAATTGAAGTTCCTTCTTCTACTTCTTTTCCTGGGTCTATACTTTGTTTTAGTACAACTCCATTGTCTTTAGTCAAATCTTCATCATATACCACATCTACTTTTAAACCAAGTCCAGAAAGAGTTTTCTTTGCTTCTTCTTCAGATTTCCCAATAACTGACTCCACTGCTGATTTTTTAACACCTGTACTTACATGAATTACAACTGTATCTCCTGCAAATACTTCTGTATCTTTTTCAGTCTCTTGGCTTACAACATAACCTGCTTCTATTTTTTTATTTTCTTCTTCTACTACTTCATATTTTAATTTAGCATCTTCTAGTAGTTTTATTGCATCTTCCTGAGTTTTTCCAACAACATCTGGAACAATAGCCTTTTCTATTCCTTTACTTACTACAATTTTTATTGTTGAGCCCATTTTTACATTATAATTATCGCTATATAATGGGTCTTGTGAAATTATGTACCCTTCAGCATATTCATTATTGTATTCTTCTGAAGTAACTTCTAATGTTAAGCCTAATTCTTTTGCTATTTGCTCAGCCTCTTCTTTACTTATTCCAACTAAACTTGGCAAAGTAACTTCTTTAGGATTTGTTATATTTGAATAAAGAAGAGTTCCTCCTAAACTAAGAGCAAATAATAAAATTAGCCCAATAATTGCTGAAAAAACTTTATGTTTTATTATAAAAGATACAAATTTGTTATGTTTTTTATTTGTATTTTTATTTGCTTCTTTTTCTATTTCGTCTATTGATAATTTTTGTGTTGGCATATCAGAATAATCTTCATTGTCTACAAAACTTCCATCTGGTTCTTTTAATACTCTTTTTAAATCATTAAGCATTTGAGTTGCAGTTTGATAACGTAAATTTGGATCTTTTCTCATTGCCTTTAAAATAACATCATTTAACGCATCTGGTATGTTTTCATTTAATTCTTTTGGAGGTCTTGGTTCTTCTTGCATGTGCTTTAAAGCTACCGAAACTGGTGTATCTGCATCAAATGGTACCCTACCTGTAAGCATTTCATACATTACAATACCTAATGAATATAAGTCTGACTTGCTGTCTGTATATCCTCCTCTAGCATGTTCTGGAGAAAAGTAATGTACAGAACCAATTGTTGTTCCAAATGCAGTTATTGTTGAATTTGAAACTGCTTTTGCAATTCCAAAATCTGTAACTTTTGCAACTCCATCTTCTGTAATTATTATGTTATGTGGTTTTATATCTCTATGTACAATATTGTTTTTATGTGCAAC
>CANRQH010000097.1 GCA_947632745.1 uncultured Clostridia bacterium
TCTAGTTGAACAGAATGTTTTTGCAAAAGTAAATTCTATATTTACTAAAAAAGTAGAATTTACTTTTTCAATTAAATTTTGATGAGAAAATAGCAAAAAACTATTGCCAAATCTGGAATTTTATGTTAAAATAATCTATGTTTATTTAAGTTAAGTACTAAAAGGAGGTGCAAAAATGCCAAATATAAAATCAGCTAAAAAGAGAGTTAAAATAATTGAAAAGAAAACTTTAAGAAATAATATGATTAAATCTGGATATAAATCTGCAATTAAAAGATTTGAAGAAGCTATAGAAGCTGGTAAAATAGATGAAGCAAAAACACTATTTTCACAAGCTACTAAAAAGATCGATCAAGCTTGTTCAAAAGGTGTTATTGTTAAAAACACTGCAGCTAGAAAAAAATCAAATTTAGCAAAAAAATTAAATGCAGCTATGGCTTAATCTTATATTTTAAAAAATTATGCATAGTTTTTTAAAAAAGGAGGGGTTCCCCTCCTTTATTTATATAAATTAAATATCTTCAATTTTTTCGTTTTTTATAATATTCTGTATATCTTCTTTTAATTTTAAAATATCATTATTTAATACATACCAAATCATATTTAAATTAATTCCTTCGTAATCATGAACTATTCTATTTCTTAAACCTTTTATCATATTCCACTCAATATTAGAATATTTTTTCATCGTTTCATTTGATATATTTTTTACTAATTCACCTATTTGACTTATAGCAAAAACCGTGGCATCAATAGTCTTATCTTCATTAGCAAACTTTTCAAAAGAATAGCTCTCTGTATATTTTTTTGCTTTTTCAATATATTCTATTATCTTTATAAAAGATATATATTCTTTATTTTTCATATACTATAACTCCTGACTTTTTTATTTCTTTATCTATTTTTGAATTTTCAATTATTTCTGATTTTTCAAATGCATCAACTTGTTTATTAAATGCTTCTTCAATTTTAGTAATTAAGCTAAATAATTTAAATCCCATTAGTTTTTCATTTGTATCTATTACAAAGTCTAAATCGCTATTTTTATTTGCAGAATTTTTTGCATAAGAACCAAATAGTACGACATTATATACAGGAAAATTTTTTAATATTTCTTTCAATATTTGTCTTATCTCATCTATTGAATATACTTTTTCACTCATATTTCTTTTCCCTCCTTTTAAAATTTTTTACTTTTATATATTCCCGGTAAGTACAATACAGTATATAAAAATTTATTTAATTTACTTTTCATAAAATTATCATTAAATTTACTATTTGTCAAATAACCAAATAAAATGAAATGTTTTATAACATACAATCTTTTGTTAAATAAAACCCCTTTCATATCTTTTTCTAATATTTCTTTAAAATACATGTAATACCCAAATGGTGCTTCTTTAAAGGTTTTATTTATGTTTTTAGTATATCCATCTTCTATATAACTTCCCTGTTCTATAACTTTATTTATTGGAAGAATTTTATATTTTTCATCCATTTTATGGTACATTCTAGCTTCTGTTACAAACTTTTCTTCTTTTTCCAATTCATGAAAATACTCTTTTCTTATTTTGCTATTAAAAACCAAGATTTTTTCGCCCTGAATATCTTCTTTAAAATACAAGTCAAACATTGTAGTTGGAATGTTTTCATTTTTAAATTCTTTACCACTTAAAGTTCCATCATTTTCTTTTTTCAAAAATACCAAACTATATAAATTTTCGTTTTGCAATAATCTTGGTGCATGCTCTTGTATTATTTTAAAGCTATCATCTGTAAAAAAATCGTCAGAATCACAGTCAACTATTAAATCTCCAGAAGAAAGCTTTACCGCTTCATTTATTGCACTCATCTTCCCACTATTTTTTTGAAAAAGGTATTTTATTGTAAATAAGTTTTCATTTATAAAATTTTGAACATAATCCTTAGTTTCATCTGTTGACCCATCATCTACAATTATCCACTCTACATTTAGATTATATTCTAAATTATTTTTTATACTTTCATATAATTTTGGTAAATATTTTGCTCTATTATATGTCGCTGTAAGAACACTCAATTTCATTATTTACTTACATCCCTTTCTTTAAAGGCACAAAATTTGATTAAAAATAATTGCTTACAAATTTTTCTCAAACTTCTTCTCCTAATAATTTTTCTATTTTTTCAAGTAAAAACTCGTTATCAAATTCTGTTTCATCTTCTTCGAAAATTACATTTTTTTGTAAAATTTGCTTTAGTCCCTCAAATATAGCAGCTTCATTGTTTTCAAATATTATTTTTTTAGAATATCCTTTTACCGCTTCTTTTGCTGCAGTATTTGTTATAGCAATATTTTTATTTAAAATTTTAGCTTCATCAATTACCATGCCATATCCCTCAAACTCTGAAAGTAATACAAAGTAATCTGCTCTTTTTATATATGGGTATGGATTAGTTCTATTTTCCATTAATTTAAATGTGTCTTCTACATCTAATTCTTTTATTAATTTTTTTAACTCTTCTTTTTCAGGTCCTTCCCCTATTACATAAATTTTATGTTTTAATCCTCCATCAATTAATCTTTTGTGAACTCTAATTAATCTATCTATTGCTTTTTGCTTAACAAGTCTTGCAACTGTAATAATTGAAGGTACATCTTTGTCTATATATTCTTGTCCTACTTCTTGATTTGATTTTTCTATAATTCTTTCTTTGTTTATATAATTATATATTACTTCTTCTTTTTCTTCTAATTTTTCTTGCTTAAACAAATTGTTAAATGCCATTTTATTGTCATTGCTTACAAATATTAGTTTATCGTATTTTGAGTACATTTTTTTATCTATCTTAAGTTTTAATCTTGATTTAAAACCTGTACCAAATACTTTAGATATGTCATTATGTATCCATGCAATTTTTTTGCTCTCTCCTTTGTTTGCAAAAATTCTTGTAATTGGTCCTTCTAAAAACGAAATTTCTATGTCAAATTTGCCTTTTATGTATTTTTTGTATATCGCTTTTCCACAATTTAATACATATATGGGGATAAGCCTTCTTTTTAATTTACTCATATTTTCATAAGCTTCATTATATACTGATATTACTTTTATTTTTTTGTCTAGTTCTTTTATAAATGCTCCTTTTGAATATAGCATAAATATTGTTATGTCATATTTGTCTTTTAATTTATTTGCTATGTCTACAAGTACTCTTTCTGCTCCACCTATTCCTAAACTTGTGATTCCAAATACTATCTTTTTCATACTTCCCCCTTAAAATCTATTTATGCTACTTTTATTCCTGTGTTAATTATTTCTTTTACAAAAGGATTTGAAACTTTTTTATAATCTTCTGTAGTAATTGGATGTGGTTCTATTCTAGTATCTATTTTCCAAGTTAATCCAATTAATTTTGCTCCATCTTCTATAATATCATTAAAGTCACTTGAAATAATTGCAATATCAATATCGCTATTCTCATTTTCGCTTCCTTTTGCATAAGAACCAAATAATATTATAGCTTCTATTTTATAATATTGGCTAACCTTTTTTATATATTTTTGTATGGATTTCATTATTTCTCTATTAATAAACCTTTTAGCCATATATATACCTCCTCTATATTTTTTATTTGTACAGCGGTATATTCATCTGTACATTTTTGATAAAAACTTTCTTTGTAATCATCATATCTTGCACTTATATTAAATTGAGTAATTATTTGCAATTTTTCAACTTGTTCCTCTGTCAAATCCAAATCACATTTTTCTGCAAGAGCTAACAAGTTATGAGATTTTATTGCATAGGGATTATCTTGATTATTTTTAGCATATAATCCCTTTAACAATTTTTCTATTACTAAATGTCCTAAAAATAAGCACCATGTGTTTCTTTTATTTTCAAACATTATTTTCATTGTTTCATAATCTCTCTCACTACTTTTAAGCCAATATTCCATTACATTTATATTATCCACTTTTACCATTCCTTTCTATAAACTAATAATATTATAACATTAAAGTTAAAGTTTTTCTACATTTTATTCACTTTACTCAAAATTTTTTTGTATTTAACAATTATAACTTATAAGTATAAAAAATAAAATTTACTAATTGTTTTGAATATTGTTTGACTCCTTTAGCAGCAACACATTTAATATTATGGCCATTGTCATACTAGAAAAATTAAAATACACATATCCTGAAAGGCAAGATAATGCTGTTGCAAGTCCTGTTCCTGCAAGATACATTACATATTCTGTATCTATGTTTTTTCTATATTTAATTCCTTTATATAAACTATAAATTAATATACCCAAAAATGGACAAAAATACAATAAAAATCCAAATATACCAAAGTTTAGAAGCATTGCTGGTATTTCCATTTCCATTACTAATTCACCTATTTGATTTTTATATCCATTTCCAAATAAAATAAGCTTAAAGTCTTTTTGTTCTTTTACTAAAAATACATTATATATAAATTGTTGTGCTCTTAAATTAACATTAGATAATTTAATTTCTTTAGCATATTCACATAAATTTGTAATTGCATTTTGCTCAGCTTTTGTCATGTAGCTTTCATCTATATTACCTTCTTGAATTTGTTTATATAAATTCAAAATATCTCCTGTAACATATCTTTGCTCTCCCGTTTGACTATCTATTCCCATTTGTTCATTTTGTTTTAACATTTTTCTTCTTTCTAAAGAATTCATTCCAAATATTACCACAAAAATAATAGCTAAAACAATTGCAACTGTAACTATTATAATTTGCTTTTTGCTTAATTTTATATTGTTTTTAATTCCAAAGAAAATTTTTGCTAATATATAAATTGCTAAAATTAAGCCAAACCCTAATAATCCTGTTCTCATGCCAGAAAATGCACATAAATATAATCCTGCAAAAACTATTAATATAACCTTTTTCCATTCTTTTAGTTTAAGAGAGCTTAAAATTATACAGATACTTAAAACTAAAACTGTGCATAAACTATTTCCAGATTCAAAATAGCCTTTATATCCTATTCCCTCTATATATGTTGGTGTTGATGTTTGGGTTATAATTGATATAAATAGTGTTACAACATATATTGCTAAACTTATAAATATTGATTTTTGTAATTTATTATTATCTTTTATTATTTTGTAAAATA
>CANRQH010000098.1 GCA_947632745.1 uncultured Clostridia bacterium
AAAATCTCTTCAACACTATTTATTTTTTCAAATATCTCTAAAAAATTTATAATTTGAATACTTTTTAAAGATGTAATAGAATTTCCTATAGAAATTTTTTTAACAGCTATATC
Source organism: uncultured Clostridia bacterium (assembly GCA_947632745.1). Taxonomy (GTDB): domain Bacteria; phylum Bacillota; class Clostridia; order TANB77; family CAG-508; genus CAG-269. Next base: position 114 of record CANRQH010000098.1, read on the forward strand.
AAAATGCTCCCTTTTAATTATCTCCGAAACCGAGCTTCCTGTTTTTTCAACTTCTTCTTCTAAAACTCTTAAAAAACTTTCTGTCTTTTTTCCATATTTTTTTAGCTTATATGACATATATTCTACATAAGGATATTTTATATCATACAAATTTATTTTTATTTTTCCATTAGTCTTAAAATAACTAAAATTTTGCTCTGATTTTGGTTTATTTTCAACTAATCTTTCTATTACAGATTCTACTTTGTATTTTTCCATTTGAGATACAAAAATACTTTCTGCTATTTGCCTTATATTTTCTATTATTGCAATTTGCATAAATATTCCTATGTTCCATATCTCGTCCATACTTAAATTCTTTTTTGTTTGATATGCTCTTAAACTCTCTTCTAATATTTTACTTGTAATTTTGTTATCTGTATAATTTACAATTTCTGAAGCTAGCACATATATTCTCGCAAACCCTTGATATTTCCCATTTGCCAGTCCTACAAAATTTTTATATTTTTTTAAAGGCATTTGTTTTTCTATTGATTTTGTTATCTCTTCTATGGCATAAAAATTATCTAAAAGCCACTCTCCTGCCGGATGAATAGAAATTTTAGATTTTACATTTTCATTTAATAAATTATATACTTCTTTTATAACACTATAATTTTCTAGCATTCTTGGTATTGGGTAGGTATTTTTATCTGAATTTTGTTTTATATTATGAGTGCTTGCTACCTTTTCTAAATGCCCGCATGAGCTCTTGTTTGTTTAATAATGCTCCTTCAATATTTAATATTTTTGTGTTCATAAAAATAAATTCCCCCAAATTTGCAATTTTGTTTATTATTTGCAAATTTGGGGAATGTTATTCATTAATGTTTTATTTGATTATTCTAAGTTTATTTTAATAATTTTCAGCTTTTATTTCAAAATATGCTTGTGGGTGGCTACATACTGGGCAAACTTCTGGTGCACTTGTTCCAACTACTATGTGACCACAATTTCTACATTTCCATATTTTAACTTCTCCTGCTGAAAATACTGTTCCATTTTCAACATTTTCTAATAATTTTTTATATCTTTCTTCATGTTCTTTTTCTATTTTTCCAACAGCTTCAAATAAATAAGCTATTCTATCAAATCCTTCTTCTTTAGCTGTTTTAGCAAAATCTTGATACATATCTGTCCATTCGTAATTTTCTCCTTCTGCAGCAGCTTTTAAGTTTTCTGCAGTTGTTCCAATTCCTCCTAATTCTTTAAACCACATTTTTGCATGCTCTTTTTCATTGTCTGCTGTTTCTTGGAAAATAGCAGCTATTTGTTCATATCCTTCTTTTTTTGCTTTACTTGCAAAATATGTGTATTTATTTCTTGCTTGTGATTCTCCTGCAAATGCAGCCATTAAATTAGCTTCTGTTTTTGATCCTTTTAATTCCATTTTAATTCCTCCTATTATTATAAAATTTCTTTATCCGTATTATATCACATTTTCATAATAATTCAAGAATTTTAAGCAATTATTTTTTCTACTCGAAATTACACAAAGGTCTAAAAAGGCATATCATTGCTCATTAATTAATTCAAAATCAATTTGTCTTAACATTTTATTTGCGTCTTTTACTCTTATTTTAACTATATCCCCTATTTTATAAGTCTTTTTTGTGTGTTCTCCAATCAAAATTTTATTATTTTCATCATAAATAAAATATTCATTTCCAAGGTCACGAAAACCTACTAAGCCCTCTACTGTATTTTCTAGCTCTACAAACATTCCAAATGATGTTATACTTGAAACAACTCCTTCATACTCTTCACCTGTATGTTTTTCCATATATTCAGCTTTTTTAATTTTCTCCGCTTCTCTTTCTGTTGTAGTTGCAATTTTTTCTCTTTCAGAAGAATTAATTGCAGCTTGGTTAGCTATTGTCTTATATTTTTGTTTAAATTCTTCTGTTACATTATAGTCATTTTCTAAGTATTTTGATATTATTCTATGAATAAATAAGTCTGGGTATCTTCTAATTGGTGAAGTAAAATGTGTATAATATTTGCTTGCTATTCCAAAATGACCTAAATTTTCATCACTATATCTTGCAAGTTTAAGTGTTCTAAGCAATAAATTTGAAACTACTCTTTCCTCTTCTCTCCCTTTTACTTCATCTAAAACTAGAGCAAAAGCTTTTGAATGTATGTTATCTTTATTTGCTTTTATTTTTAAATCCATATTGTATAAAAATTTATTTGCTTCTTTTATTTTGTCTATATCAGGTACTTCATGAATTCTATAAATAAAAGGTGCATCTAACCAATAGAATTTTTCTGCAATAGTTTCATTTGCTGTTAGCATAAATTGCTCTATTATCTCATGAGAAAAATAGGTTTCATATTTCTTTACATTTATTGCAAAACCTTCTTCATCAAGCTCTATTTTGCTTTCTGGTATATCTAAATTTAAGTAACCATTTTCAATTCTTCTTTTCTTAAGAATTTTTGCAAGCTCACTCATTTTTTCAAATTCAGGAATATATTTTTCATATCTTTTTAATACTTCTTCATCTGATTTATCCAAAATACTTTGTACATCTTTGTAGTTCATCCTTTCAGTTACTCTTATAACTGCTTTATAAACTTTAGAATCTATTACTTCTCCTTTATTATTTATTTTCATTGAACAGCTTAAAGTAAATCTATCTTCTCCTTGATTTAAGCTACATATTCCATTTGAAAGCTCTCTTGGAAGCATTGGAATTACTCTACCTAGCATATATATAGATGTACCTCTTAAATATGCTTCTTTATCTAATAAAGAATCTTGCTCTACATAGTAACTTACATCTGCTATATGAACATCTAATTTAAAGTTTCCATTATCTAGTTTTTGAACTCTTACAGCATCATCTAAGTCTTTGGCATCTTCTCCATCTATTGTAAAAATAATATCATTTCTTAAGTCTACTCTTGTTCCTATTTTACTTTCATCTATTTTGTTTCCTTTTGATTTTGCTTCATTTACAACTGCATCTGGAAATGTAGATGGCAGACCATATTCTTTTATTAAACTTAACATATCTACACCTGCTTCATTTGGTCTACCTAGAACTTCTATTATTTTACCTTCTGCATTTTTATTTTTTTCTGGATATTTTAAAATTTCTACTAATACTTTGTGGTTATTTCTTGCTTTTCCAAAATTTGATTTTGAAATAAATATATCTGTTCCAAAACTTGAATCATCTGGCACTACAAAGCCAAAATTTTTGTTATTTTGAAATGTCCCAACTATTGTATTTTTATTGTGTGAAAGTATTTTTAAAACTTTACCTTCTTTACTTTTTCCATTACCTTCTTTTTCTAAAATTTTTATTAATACTTTATCTCCATTTAAAGCATGCATTGAACGTTCTTTTGAAATATATATTTCTTCTTCTTCGTCTTCTATTTTTACAAATCCAAATCCTTTTGAGTTTCTTCTATACACTCCCTCAAATATTCTTTCTTCCATTTATAATCCATTCCTCTCTCAAGTACAAGTAAGTTGAAAAAATCTAAATTTTCAACTTTTTTCTTATTTTTTTGTTATTAATATTATAACACAAGGTATAAATTTTAATACCAATATGCAAGTTTTAAAAATGAATTTATTAATTTAGTTTGCTCTTCTAAGTCATCTTTACTTGCAACATTATATTTCTCTTTGTTTTCTATTGCTATTTTACAATGTTTTTGTTAATTTATCAATTAATTTTAAAAAAATTATATATTTTTACTTGAAATATGATGAAAATCGTGTTATATTATTATTCATAAATTTTATCAATATTTTTAATATACTGATGCCTTATTGGCTTATTTTACAATATTAAATCTTTTAAATATCTATTTTTATAAATTAACATTAATTTAAATAATTTATTTTTTGTATTGACATATACGTATCATACGTAGTATAATAATAAGGAGAATAAAAATGACATTTAAAGAAATTGAAAAACTTTTAATCTCCAATGGTTGGAAGTATAAAAATACTAGAGGAGCACATAACTATTATATACATGACAAATTGCCTCGGTAAAATCACAATACCTAAACATCGGTGGAGATATAAAAAAAGGAACTTTAAACTCAATTTTAAAACAAGCAGGTCTAAAATAAAAGTATTTGCTTGTAGTCTTAAGGAGGATATCATGAAATTAGTTTATCCAGCTTGTTTTTATGAAGAAAAAGAAGGTGGCTACTCTGTAGTTTTTCCAGATTTAAAAGGATGTATTACACAAGGAGAAACATTACAAGAAGCCATAGAAATGGCGGAAGATGCTGCATTAGGATGGCTTTTAGATACATTAGAAGATGGGCAAGAATTACCAATGCCATCAAAATTAAAAAATGTGAAACTAGAAAATGAAAACGGCTTTATAAATCTTTTATTGTTGGATTTAGGTTCATATTCAGAAAAATATAGTCATAATAGATATGTAAAAAAGACTTTAACAATTCCACATTGGTTAAATGAACTAGCAGAAAGAAAAAAAGTCAATTTTTCTAGAACATTGCAAGAAGCTTTACTTCAAAAAACTTTTAATGTAAAAAAAGGTGTATAAATTTACACCTTTTTTTAATATTAAAATATTTTTCATAATTAGAAATCATGAGAAATTCCTAGATATTTTTTTATCCAAAGAATCCTTTTTTCTTTACTGGTGGTTGTTCGTTCATAGTTTTAGCAAGAGCAATAAGCAAATCTCTTTGCTCTTTTGTAAGCCTTTTTGGTGTTTGAACAACAACTTTGAATATAAAATTTCCTTGTAAATTTGAATTTATACTACTAAATCCTTTACCTCTAATTACAAATTCTGTTCCTGTTTGAGTTCCTTCTGGAATTTTATATTTTTCCTTAGAACCATCTACCATTGGAATTTCAAGGTCTGCTCCTAATGCTCCTTGAGTTATGGTAATTGGAATATTACAATAAACATTATTTCCTTCTCTTGTATAAATAGAACTTTTTCTTACTCTAACTGTTATGTA
>CANRQH010000099.1 GCA_947632745.1 uncultured Clostridia bacterium
ATCAACCTAAAAAAGTCAAAAAAATAAAGCCTTTCAAGACTTAACTTCTCATAATATTTTACTTCGCATAACATAGAGATTATAGTACAAATACAGATGGTGCTTATATTTATTTAAGAATATTTGATGATAGAATTGAAATCTTAAATCCAGGTGATTTATATGGTAATAATCGTTTAGAAAATCTAGGAACTGATAATATGCTTGAAGTTAGAAACAACACTATTATCAGACTACTAGAAGATACTACAGATATTGTAGAAAATAGACATACTGGTATTGCTACAATGAGAGATGAAATGAAAAAAATGAATTTACCAAAGCCTGAATTTGAAACATTAAGAGGAACATTCAAAGTAACTTTTAGAAGAGAAAAAACAGAAATAACTGTGAAAGATTTCACAGAAAACTTCACAGAAAATTGCACAGATAATGAAATAAAATTATTAGAACTATTAAAAGTAAATCCGAATATAACACAAGTAGAACTTTCTAGTAAATTAGATGTGTCAAGAAGAACTATTTCAACAATTCTTTCTAACTTAAAAGAAAAGAAAAAAATTGAAAGAGTAGGGTCGGATAGAAAAGGATATTGGAAAGTTTTAGGATAGCATGTAGAAATAAGAAAATTATTAAATAGTAAGATTAATTTTACCACAAATAAAAAAAGATATTGATTAAATTATCAATATCTTTTTTTATTTTAATTGAACAACAGTTACACCCATTTCACCCTCACCGTAAGTTCCTATTCTAAAGGACTTTACACGTTTGTTCTTTTTTAGATAAGAGTGAATACCTTGGCGTAATTTACCAGTTCCTTTACCATGAACGATTCTTGCTGTTTGTAATTTTGCCAAGAAACAGTCATCTAAGAATTTATCTACTAAAGGAATTGCTTCATCAACAGTTAAACCTATTACATTAAGTTCAGATGAAGCTGTTTTAGATTTGTGAGCAGTAGGGTTTGATTTAATTACAGGTTTTGTTAAATCATTTTCTATATTACGACTTTTTTCTAAATATTTTATATTTATATTAGTTTTTATTAGTCCTATTTGAACTTGAACTTCATCATTTTTATTTATTTCAGATAGCACTTTTGCATTTTGATTTAAGTTTACAGCATAAACAATTATACCAGGTTTTATTTTTTCTCGTGGAATAGGGTTAGCTGAAATATTTTCAGAACTATCTTTAATTGATTTATCTCTAATTGAGGTATTTAATTTATTTCTAAGTTCATTTAGTTTGTTAACTGTGTCCTCAGAATTTTCTAATTCTCTCATTTGACGAATAAGTTGTGTTGCCTCATCTTTAGCATCTTCTAATATTTCTCTTGCCTTAACTTTAGCATTATCTATAAATTCTTTTTCCTTCTGTTTTAGCTTGCTGTTATCTCTTTCAAGGCTTTTTCTAAGAAGTGTAACTTGATTTAAGTTCTTTTCTAAATCTTCTTTTTCTTTTTCAATTTGAGCCTTATCATCATAAATCTTCTTTAAAAGAGCTTCTATATCAATATCTTGTTTAGACATAGACTTAATTGCTTTATCTATAATTTCTTCTTTTACACCTAATTTTTTACTAATTTCAAAAGCATTGCTTTTTCCAGGAATTCCTAAAAGCAAGCGATAAGTAGGTTTTAAATTTTCAATATCAAATTCAACACTTGCATTTTGCACATTTTCAGTAACTAAAGCATATCTTTTCAATTCTTGATAATGAGTGGTCGCAACAGTTAAAGTATTTTGATTTTTAAAATATTCCAAAATACTTATTGCAAGATTGGCACCTTCTAATGGGTCTGTTCCTGAACCTAATTCATCTACTAAAATTAAGCTATTTGAAGTAGCATTATTTAAGATTGATGCAATATTTATCATGTGACTTGAAAATGTACTTAAAGAATCCGAAATACTTTGGTCATCTCCAATGTCTGCAAAAATTTCATCAAATACATATATACTAGAATTTTCATCAGCTGGAATATTTAAACCAGAACATGCCATAAGTTCTAAAAGACCAACAGTTTTTAAAGTAACAGTCTTTCCACCAGTATTTGGACCTGTAATTACAAGTAAAGAAAATTCTTTTCCAAGATGTAAGCTAATTGGAACAACTTTGTTACTTTCTATTAAAGGATGTCTAGCATTTTTTAAATCTATAAATTTTTTCTCATTTATTTTTGGTGTAATACCTTTTATAGAAATAGAGAATTTTGCTTTAGCAAATATAAAGTCAAGTTTTCCAATAAGATTAAGATTTTGGCTAAGTTCGCTAGTATAAGGGAAAAGAAGACTACTTAAATTTTGTAAAATTTTTTCTATTTCTAAATTCTCATCAATTTTTAAATTGTTAAGTTCATTATTTAATTCAAAAACCGCAAGAGGCTCTATAAAAACAGTTGAACCACTTGATGACATATCATGCACAAAACCTTTAACTTGCGAGCGATATTCTTGTTTTATAGGAATAACATATCTTTCATTTCTAATTGTTACAACAGGTTCTTGTATATATTTTGAATATCTTGCAGAATGTAAAATAGAAGTTAATTTATCTTTTATATCTGTTTCTATTTTTCTTTGATTTTTTCTAATTAAAGCTAAATTTTTTGAAGCATTATCACTTACAGTATTTTCATCTAAAATGGCTTTTTTAATTTTAGTTACTATATTATTATTTGAATACAGTTCTGTAAAATATAAGCGAATATGCTCATAATACTCAGTATTTACAAAATTTGAAAAATAAAGTTTAAGCTCATTTGCCATTTCTAAAACATTTACAATCGATAAAAGAGCTTTACATGATAAAGTAAGAGAGCTTTCAAGCTTTTTTATAAAAACACTAATATCATCAATTTCAGAAATAGGTGGATTTGAATTTCTTTGTATTAAACTTAAAGCATCACTTGTTTCATTTAAAAGATTTTGAACAACTTCCTTTTGGTTTGAAGGTAAAAGATTTTGAGCTATTTCTTTACCAATATAAGTGTTGCAATAAGTTGATAAATTATTTAAAATTTCTGGGTATTCTAATTTAGCTAAGTAATTTGAGTTCATAACTTATTTTAAATTTCTCCTCTCAAAAATAAAATTCAATAACTATTATTGCATAAAATAGGCAATCGTGTCAATGGGGACGTGCTTTTTTTGACACAAAAAAGCTGAAACTACAATATATATGCACTTTCAATTTGCAATATAAAAACTGTAATAAAAAATTGCAAAAAAAATGCAAAATGCAATCGAAAATGCTTGCAAAGAAAAAACACAAATGATATAATTATATGTAGAAAAAAATACGAGGAGGATAAAAATGAAAGAAACATTGGAAAAAAGAGCAAATAAGGGTATAACTTTAATAGCATTAGTGGTAACGATCATAGTTTTATTGATACTAGCAGGAATATCAATACAAATGTTAGTAGGAGAGGGAGGAATCCTAACAAATGCAAGAGAAGCATCAAGAAAAACAAATCAAGCAGATGCAAAAGAAAGAATAGAGTTAGAAATAGCAGAGTCTATGCTAGAATATAATGATTTAACAGTAGAAGGCCTAAATAAACATCTAGCAGCACATATTCCAGATTTAACTCATGAAGGAGAGAACTTAACAGACAACCCAATAGAGGACTTTCCAGCAATAGTCGAGTTAGATGGATTTGTATTCCAAGTAGATGAAAATGGAAAAGTAACGGCAATAGATGGAATAGCATTAAGTAAGAGTGATTTAGAGTTACAAATATTAACACATAATGGAGAAACAACAAACGGAAGCGAAACATTAACAGCAACATTAATAGGAATATCTGGAAAAATAACATGGAGTAAAGAAGGAGAAGCAATAGAAATAGAAGAACAAGATGGAGGAACAAGTGCAAAAATAACAGCAAAACAGGCAGGAACAGCAAAAGTTACAGCAACATGTTCAGGAAGAACAGCAGAATGTAATGTAACAGTAAAAAATGTAGAAGCAGTAACAAGTATAACATTAGACCCAACAACAGCAACAATAAATGAAGGAGACGAATTGAAAATAACAGCAACTGTAGAAGGAACAGAAGACTTGACATGGGATTGGGAAAAAACAAGTGGAGAAACAAGTCTTACAATAACGCCAAGTGGAGATGGAAAAAAGATATGTACAGTAGTAGCACAAGGAGCAGGAACAGCAACAGTTACAGCAAAGGCAACATATGCCTCAGAAGCAAAATGTACAATAACAGTAAAATCACCATATATAGATAATAGTTACGTACAATATGATGTAGCATATAATGATGTGTATACAGGAACACTATATACAAAAAATACAGGATGGAGAGCGATAACAGATTTAAAGGGATATGAAGCAAAAGGAGAATACAGAGGACCAGTAGACATAATAAGTACAGGAATTCCAGCGAAATTGTATTATTATTATAGTGGCGTAAAAAGTTTTGCAATAGAAGAAGAATTAAGTAATGTAACAAAGGGAAAATGGGCAGGAAATGAGGAACAAAGAGAAAAATTTGCAACTGAGTATTTTGGAGAAAGCAGTAATAAAGAAAATTACAATGTATATGCAGCAGCAGGATTATTAAATAACTTTAAAAATATAGTATTTAAGGTAACAGGTACAAAAGACACATTGTACTCAAATTCTGGAGATGCCTTTGGAAGTAGTGACACACGTAATTATGGAGGATATATAGAAATAAAGAAAAATGGAACTAAAGTAGAGGCAAGTGATACTACAACAGGAGAAGACTTATTTGAAGCAAACATAGCAAGTGGAACAATAGAAGAAATAAGGTCAGTACATTTAGGAGATATAAAAGGTTCAAATACTAAAGATACAGAAACAGGTACTATAACATCAGATTCAGATAAAAGACCAGGATTATTTACATTACAAAATTACACCCCAGATAAGCATACAACAGGATACTACTGGTTGGCCTCTCCGTATCCGAGCGACGCTAACTACGTACGCAGTGTGAACTATAACGGTAACATCAACTACAGCCACGGCAACGCGCATGGTGTGCGCCCCGTAGTTTCTATATCTAATGTCCATATGAAGCTAAATGGCCATGTATGGGAGATAATTAACTAA
>CANRQH010000100.1 GCA_947632745.1 uncultured Clostridia bacterium
ATAAAGCCTTTCAAGACTTAACTTCTCATAATATTTTACTTCGCATAACATAATTTATCAGAAGCTTCTGATAATCTGTGAATAAGGGCATTGGCTATAGCTTCTCTTAAAGCTTTCATAGGATAATGGGGTACATCAGTTCTTTTTCCATCATCATCAATTATAATCATTGTTCCAATATTTCTTCTCACAAAAGCTAGCGACTTATCTAACATTTCTTCTATTGTACCTTCAACTCTTTCATTGTCATCAAATCTTTGTCCCAATTCTCCTACATCGCCCAGTTTTTTACCTGGAACTACAACACAAGCAATAAATAGTTGTGGTAAGTATCCTTGTGGATATTCTCCAAATACCATCATTCCTGCAAGTGTTGGATGTATTTCTCCATTACTATTCTCTATAATACCATTTAATTTTAGTATCTTTTCATCCGAAAACTTTGAAAGATTAGGCTTTCTTTCTTTAATTTTTTCAATATATTGTTTTATTTTTTCTTCATTTAAATCTTCGAGTTCAGCTCTCTTTATCGGTCTTAAATCTTCTTGAACACCATCTGTATAACTTTGTAAACTATAAATTTCATAATCTGTCATATGCTCATCTGAATCTCCAATTCTAATATATGAGCCTTTATTTATCCCTACATTTTTGTAATAACAAGGTTTCTTTTTTTGTGGCAATTCATTTATTTTTACAGCTAGTAATTTCTTATCATTATATGTAATGGGCAAAAATTCAGGTCTTACTTTAGGTTCAAGAGAAGTGGTACACAACGCAGCAATTTGCTTTTGCAAGTCATTTACATCATATACATCTTGCTCTATAAAATTATTATGCTCATTTAGTCCAAATATTATTATTCCTCCATATTTATTAGCAAATGCTGAAATTACTTAGAATAAATACTTGGCTGGGGTACTGTGATTCGAACACAGGAATGTCGGAGTCAGAGTCCGATGCCTTACCGCTTGGCGATACCCCAATGTTACTTTAATATTATATAACAAAAAGCACATTTCTTGCAATACTTTTTGCAAAAAATGTACCAAAAAGAACCGGTCCCAATGGAACATGCACAAAAAAGAACCGGTCCCTGTTGAACAACCGGTTCCAATTGGACACTATTTACAAAATCTGTGTTTCCCAATTACTATTGTCAATGGCCTTGACCAAATCCACTTGTTAGTTGCTGTTGATGGGTTAAAGTAGTATATTGCTCCATATGATGGGTCCCAGCCGTTTATTGCATCTTGAGCTGCTTTTCTTGCAGTGCTATCTGGGCTCATATTTATTTGTCCATCAGATACTGCATCAAATGAACCTGATTGATATATAACTCCTGATATTGTGTTTGGAAATGAACTACTTTTTACCCTATTCATTACAACTGCTCCAACTGCAACTTGACCTGTATAAGGCTCTCCTCTTGCTTCTCCATATATTAATCTTGATAAAAGTGAGACATTATTCGAGTTACTTGTTGAGCTTCCAGAACTTGATGAACCAGAAGAACTTGTAATTCCCATAGCTGCTAATGTTTTCTCTCCTGCTATTCCATCTACTGTTAAACCATTTTTCTTTTGAAATGATTTAACTGCTGCTAAAGTTTTACTTCCATATATTCCGTCTACTGAACCATTATAGTAACCCCATCTTTTTAATTTCTCCTGAATTTGTTTTACTTCTTCTCCTCTTGAACCATATTTAGATAGAGCTTCAACTTCATTAATTCTTGGAAATGCTATTATTGCAATTATGGCAATTAAGCCTAATATAAATGCAAACACTGCTATTCTATGATCTAAAATTTTCTTTATCATTTTTTCTCCACTTCCGCAGTTTTAAAAAAACCGCTTTTAAATAAAAATTTACTCTTATTTTTATCCAAAAGTGGCTTTTTTATACACGTTTTATGAACAATATGTGCACAATATTGCTTCAAATCCTACATCTAAATCAATTAATCCAATTTTATATTTGTAATCTAAATCAGTTAATTCTTTTAAAATTGTTCTTATTTCTGATGTTTTAAAGTATCCTGCTTGCATTTTATATTTATTTACTAAAAAGGTTTGATTAGGTTTTAAATCTAATGCATAAATAATATCTTTATTATTTTTAAGGGCAATTTTTACCAAATACAATTTTTTAAAATGATTGTATAAAGTTATTAGAATTTTTTGTACTGGCTCTTTTGCAAGTATAAGGTTTCTTAAGACTTCTATTGCTTTTTTAGTATTTTTTTTACCTAAGCTATCTGTTAAATCAAAAATAACACTTTCCATTTTTTTAATAGATAAACTATCTATATCTTCTTTTGTTATTGTACCGCCTTCTCCTGCATATTCAATAAGTTTTCTAATTTCATTAACTAGCTCTTGCATATTTGTGCCACAACATTCTATAAAATAACTTAGAGTTGGAACATCTATATTTACTTTGTAAGCATTTGCCATTGCTTTTATTCTTGCTTGAATTTGATTTGGCTTTTGAAATTCAAAATTACACACTATTCCATTTTTTTCTATAAATTGTAGTAATTCACATTTGTCCGCTTCTTCTTCAACGAATACAAGCACTATTGAACTTTTTATTTCTTCAAAATTTTCGTTTAAATAATCTAATAATTTTGTTTTTATATTTTCTTTATCTGTTTTTGCTTTCTTTTTAGCTTCTTTTTTGAAAATTCCTGTATTTTTTGCAATAATGAGTTTTTTTTCATACCCAAAGCTTGGTGTTTCTATGTCTGATATTATTTCTTGAAGGTTAGTTTCGTCAATTGTTATATAATTTATTCCTTTTAAAGTTTCTCCAAATAGACTTTTAATTTTTTTCAAACAATTTTCTAATAAAAATTGCTCTTCTCCATATAGTAAATATAAAGAGTTCAAATTCCCCTGTTTTAAGTCTTTTTCTAAATCTTCTACTTTCAAAACAACCTCCCTTCAAATTTTTCGTTACCATTCATATTTTACTTGCTCGAAATTAATAAAATTTTCACTAAAAGCTTTGTCCCTTACTTTTTCACAGAAATTCTACCCAAATATGATTCTAAATACTTCTGCTACGCTCCATGCTTGTGCAATAGCACCTTTAGGTAAGTTCGGAGCTTTTGAGTCATATAATTCTGCAATTGAACCAATGCATCCTCTTTCTTCTATTTCTTTGCTAAAAGTTTTTTCTACTTTTTTCTTAAAATCTTCTATTTTTTCATCTATATCTTCTTTCTTGTCTTTATCTACTTCAAATACACTTATATTCCTTAATGCATTATAGTATAATCCAAGTAACCATGTCCAGGTTGTTCCTTGGTGATAGCTCATATCTCTTTTAAATACGTCTCCTTCATATACATCTACACAATTTTTTTCTGTTTTTGCTAAAGTTCTTAATCCATAATTATTTAGTAATTTCTTTTCTACTGTAGATATCATATTTTGTGCTATTTCAGATGTTGGCTCTACAACTGGATATGTTAAACTTAATGCAAATAATTGATTTGGTCTTATTTTGCTATCTCCAACTACATCAAATAAACATTTTTTCTTTGCATTATAAAATTTTTCTATAAAAGATTTTTTACACTTTTCTGCCATTTCTTCATATTTTTTACTTATTATCTTTTTGCCTAATCTCTCATATTTTTTGCTTAACACTTCCATTATTTTTAATGCATTATACCAAAGCGCATTAATTTCAACTGCTTTTCCATTTCTTGGTGTAACTGCAAAATCTTGATATTTTGCATCCATCCATGTATTTTGTGTATTTTCTGTTCCTGATGAAATTAATCCATCTTCTTCTAAACGTATGTTATTATCATCAAAATCTATTCCATTAGAATAATTTTCTATTATTATTTTTAATTTAGGATATATTTTTTCTTTTATAAATTTATTATCTTCTGTATATTCTAAGTATTTTTGAACTTGCTCAAATAGCAATAAACTGCTATCCACACTATTATATAATGGACTGTTATCCACCTCAGCATATCCATTTGGAAGTAACCCATATTTTACATCACGTGTGCATGTAAGAAGTACATCTCTTGCAATTTCGTATCTTCTAGGGACTAAAAGTAATCCTTCTAAGGCAATTAAAGAATCTCTTCCCCAATCTAAAAACCATGGGTATCCTGCAATTAGAGTATGTAATGCAAATGTTGGTCTAAATACAACAAAGTTATCTGCTGCTAAAATAAATCTTTTTGCTAAATCATCTCTTTTTATTTCTTCTTTAGTTTTATTTTCTTTTCTATTGTCTATTAATAAAGAATCATTGTATATATTGTTAACTCTAACTATTTCGCCATTTATCATTTCTTTGTAATCTAATTCATCTATATTTTCTTCCATAGAACATACAAAAGAAATATCTTTTTCTTCGTTTGGCTTAATATCTATTTCAAATACTCCAGATACAACATGATTTTCTTCAGGGAAAAATCCTCTTTTTTCTTCTTCTATATAAAACATATTGTAAAACATATCATTTTCATGTTTAATATAGCTTCCATCTGAGGTTTTCATGTATACTGGATGTGAAATGTTTTTGTCAATAATTAGTTTTATTTTATTAGATTTTATTTCTTGAGAAATTTCAAAATTATGATTTGTTGACATATTATGAAAGTCTCTATAGTTTAATACTGGTGCTAATTCAAGTCTTGTATTATAATTTCCATTTCTAATTTTATAATATACAAGAACAGTATTTCTTCCATGTTGCATACAAATAGTCTTTGTAATTTCTGTATTTTTTATTTTATATTTAAATACTGGTAGAATCTCTTTTTGAAATGATTCTAAGTATTTGAAACCTTGAGAAATATAGTTCTTACATACATTTGTATATAATTCATGCTTTTCTCCATCTATAATTATGCTTTCATCTAATTTAGATAAAACTAAATATCTTCTTGCTGGTGC
>CANRQH010000101.1 GCA_947632745.1 uncultured Clostridia bacterium
CAATATTAGATAGATTATTGCATCACTCATATGTATTTAATATAACAGGAAATTCATATAGAATAAAAGATAAATTGCAAGAAAAGGAGGAAAAATAATAATGTATTATAATATAAAAGGAATACTTAAAGCTAGTGTATGTAGCTTTTGTGAGAATATTTATGAAGATAACTCAATAGATGAAAATAAATTTATTAGATATTTAATAGATTTTATAAATAGCGAAGACTTAGAAGAGTGCTTAAAACAAAGTACTGCTGATATTTGTTATGATATAAAAAATATTGATAATATTTGTAGAGATAGATTATTTTTAATAGAGAATAAACATTTTAATGATATTATAGAGATAAAACAACATTGTAATAATGCGTATTTAAGAACATTGAAAAAAGATAAAACAATAAATATAGAAGCATTTGTTGATAATTTAGCTAATGAATTTTCTATGATAAAAATTTAAAAATGGGGGATTTTTTCCCCCCTCAAAATTCTTTGCCAAAATCCTACAAAATTTTTTGCCAAAATCCTACAAAATTACTTGACATTTACATTATACATATATTTTTTTGAAAAATTAACTATTCTATGTTTGAGTTATTTTATGTGGGAGGCTGGCCGCCCCCACACCCCTGCATTACTGGTATTTAAGAAGGCGAGCCCCGATGTTCCAATACGAATGAGAAGAAGCAGCGTTCAAGTGCCAAAAGAACAACCCTGCATTCGCACCGAGGTCAACGCTACCGCCCACGCGAGCGATTCTTTGTCCTTCTGAGCTCCAGTAAGCATCACAAATTCCAGTTCCTGTACTTCCGTTTGCTTCAGTTGGTAATGCAATTTCTGGGTAATTTTCATCATAGCCAAGTTTTGATGGATATATGTTAGATGTCTTCAAGTTTGTATATCCTACTGCTTTATATGGTGCTACAAATTTATCTGAAGCATATTGCGTAGGATCATCACAAACATACGCAATATAATCTTTAATATTTAATCCATCTACAAATTGATATACATTCCCGAATATATTTTCAATTCCTCTATATATTACAGCATGATGAGTATTAGATAAACATCCAGATTTCATTCCTAAATCATCGCATCCACCATGTTTTTGTGCTGGCGACCAAATTACATTTGTTTTTACAAGATCTACAGGTTCTCCATCAAATGTAATTTCTTTTCCTGTAACACTTCCGTTATCAAAATCAGCAATTTTAGTTATTGTTCTATTTGCTGCAATGCTATTATTTGCATGAGCTGTTCCAATACTAATTAATTGTCCTACTTCGAAATTGTTACCACCTTCTTTTCTAACAACAAATCGATTTACACCATTTTCTTCTAGTAAAGATACATCAGAAGTGCTTTCTTCCATTGATGTATAACCATTTCCAAGCATTGATTGACTATTATAATTTGCGTATTCTACTAAATATAGCATTTGTAAAATAAAATATCTTGTATCAAGCTGACAGAATTCATCTCCTACACCAGTTGCTAATGTTCTAAATGCTGCAATATTTTTATTTACTTCTGGAATTGTACCGCTATAACTATGTGCTTTTGTATCTTCTCCAACTGATATAGTATATCTACCAACTGAGAATTCTTTACTATGCTTAAATCCTGCTTTTGCATAATCAGCAATGTAAATATATTCATAATCACCTTTAACTTCTCTTTTGAACCAAAATTCCGGTATTTTTGTTAATACTTCTCCATTAGATCCATCAAATTGGAATCCTGGCTCATCAATATATGCAGTTATTTTTTTAGTTTCTGTATTGTAATTGTATGTTCTAATATCAGACCATGGATATAGGTCATCAAAATCATTTTGAACCGGCGAACCATCGTGAGTAGCTTTTGCTATTAATCCAACACTATCGCCTATTCTTTCCCACGCTGGATTTGTATTATCTTTAATTTTTCTTCTAACTCCATAAGTTTTGCCCGCTACTGTTAATGCTTCCCTTAATCTTTCCTGGAATTCTTTTTCTGTAATATATATTTCATTTTCATCTAATGTTATTGTTATATTGGTTGCATTATCTACAATTACATTTATATTTATGTGTTTTTCTATTTTTTCTGTAATAGAGTTATTGATATATTCTGCTGTAGTTCCCGCATTAGCATAAGCATATAATACTTTTGCTTTTGTATCTGGATCTATTGCAAATAATCCTATTTCTCTAAAATTAAATGCTGCTTTTGCATCAGTATTCTTAAAAATAAAAGATACACAAGCCTGTGTATCTCCCGTAATTTCTACCCTTTCTATTGGGCACTCTAACACTTTTGTGGTTAGTGATGTTTTATCTACAGCATTTCCTGTTAAATTTCCGCTTCCAACTTCTGCATGATCAAATTCTATTTTTTTACCTTGTAATGTTTTTGCTGCAAGTAAAGCACCTTGCTTTGTAATATAAACTTTTTCAAAGCCCATTATTTTTCGACCTCCTCTATATTTATATAATCTTGTCTAGACATTGCTAGTCCTACTTCAGCATTTGATATTATATCATCTGCTTTTATTGATGTGTCATTATCGACACTTAATTCCATATAGTCTTGCCTAGATGTTTTTATTGCTGCTTCACTATTTAATGTCATTTCTTCCATTTGTTTAGTTGTATCTGTATTAGAATCTATTTCCATATAATCTTGTCTGCTTAAATTAAGTCCTACATTGTTATTTTCTTCTAATACTAAATTTTCTGTTGATTCAATCGCAATAGCATATAAATCTAAATACGATTGCTGCGATACTACTGCACCTATATATTCATTTATTTGAGATGTTAATTCATAATCAAGTTGTATATTAGCCGGAATTTGATATACTAAATTTGATTTTAACATTTCTGCTGCTTCGGTATAATTTAATGCAATTTCTATATGCAATACATAATCTTTAATTGACAACTTATAATTTTCTGCTCCTATTGATGCATTAAGAGTATTTATTAACCATTTCAAAGTAAATGGAACACGATTGTTAATCTTAAATAAAATATTCATTCTTCTTGCTTCAATAGTTTCTGCTATATTAGTTATTCCATATATTTTTTCATATCTTTCTAGTCCATAACTTTCTGCTGTATTTACTATTACTTCTTTCAGTATTTTGTCTATTTGTTCACGCATAAATTCTAATTCAAAATCTTCTGCATTAAATATTTCATTAAATTCACGCACATTTTTAAGGAATTGAGGCATATAATTTATTAACTTCATATAAGCGTCACCCCTTTTAATGTAGGTATTTCAAATTTTTGTAATTCAATATTTGAGCCTCTTTCATTGATGGAAGTATTTGTTACATCTATAACTCCTTCTGTGTTTAATATTAATGTTTCTACCTGTGACTTTCTTATAATGGTCGTCTCTGATTTTTCCCAGTCTTTCTTTAATTGTAGAAAATAATCATTTATTGCTTTTTCTACTGCTTTTTTTACATTATCCATTTGAGCTGTTTCTGATATAGTCACATCGCTAGTTATAGAAATTCCAACTTCGGTTACTGTATCTACAGTAACTGTATGTCCAATAGGTGCTATTCCTAACCCATCTTCAGATAAATCCGGACAAATTTCTTTTTGAACATTTTCTATCAAAACATTTGATGCCTTATTATAATCGCTATCTAATATTGTTAGTTTTACAGTTCCCGGGCCATTCCATATTGGAGTCACCTTAACTGCTCCAACTCCCGCAATTTCTTTTGTCTTATTTTGATAGTCTATAATATTTCCGCCAAATCCTTGCTCGTTGGTTGTTTCGTAGTATCTCGCTCGCAATGCTTCATCACTTTCTTGATCTTCTCCAGGAATAAGAACATCGGTTAGTTCTGCCCTTACAAGACCTTCAATATAATTTACTGGTATTAAATTTCCTGTAATATTATTTCCTATAACACCTTCAGTTTCACATTGCATTTCATAACTACCATCTTCCATTTTTTGAATTGTTTTAAATACTAAATCTCCTATTGTAAATCTTTCTCCTATATCTACATCCATTTTTTTGTCTGATTCGCCATAAAATGTTCCTTTTCTTATAGCATAAGTTGCTTCATTTCTAGTTAAACCTATCTGACCGCATAATCTATCAAGATATTCTTCTGGTGCTGTATCTGCAAATACTAAATCTATATTAAATTTTAGCGTTATATACATTTGTGCTAATTCGGCGGCTGCCGGTGCAAGTGCATCATATATAATTGAGCCTTCCCTTTTATCGATTTGCGTTGGCACTCTGTCTAGCATTCTTTGTAATATTGTTTCATAATCAAAATATTCATCTAAATTTTCTTGCTCCATTTCTAAATACTCACCACCCTTTCCATCTCAATATTTCCTAAAGTTGTAATTACAGTAAATGTTACTAAAACCTCATTTTGTTTTACAGTAAAATCAAAATTATTTACATCAATAATTCTTGTATCTTGGAGTAGGGCCTCTTTTATTACCCTTTCTAATTCCGGTATAACAAATGTTGTACTTTCTCCAATTAGATGTTTTAGTTCTATTCCATAATTCCAACTGTAGATAAGGTGATCAAATCGTTCCGTATTTAAGATGCAATATATCGTTTGTTTCATTGCTTCAAGTCCATCACAGAAATTATATATAATATTTTTTTCTATATCTAGATAATAAGTTCTACTTGTTTGTTCTGTAACAGTCTCGACATTATTTATCAATATATCATCTGTATTAGGTGTCATCTTTTTACCACCTTTCTTTTAAATCTTATCTAAAACAACAAAGTTACTTCCTCCTTGCTGTTGTATTAAAATCACTTCATCATTTACTTGCAACCCATTATATATTGTCATTTTCTTTCTTCCGCTAATTGCATGATTATGTGATAAATTTATATTTTTTGTTTCAATACCTAGTGAA
>CANRQH010000102.1 GCA_947632745.1 uncultured Clostridia bacterium
TTTTTATTTTAAAATTTCATCTGCTAATTTATTTAAATTTTCTATATCAGAACTTTTTAAAGTTGATTTTATTGTAACTACAGGTTCTACTATTTCAATATTATTCATTGTAGATAATATGTCTTTCATGCATTTGGCAGAATTTGGAGCCCATGTTCCATTTTCAATAATTCCAACTTTTCTATTTTGATAATTTTTTTCTTTTAAATTTAATAATAAATCTCTCATTGGTGTAAACATTTCCATATTGTATGTTGCAGATGCAAATATTATTTTTCCATACCTAAAAGCATCTTCTACTGCTTCTGCAAAGTCTTCCCTTGATAAATCTGAAAGTACAACTTTTTTTGCACTTTTTTCTTCTAAAATTTGTTTTAATTTTTCACATGCATTAAGAGTATTTCCATGAATAGAAGCACACGCAATAAATACTCCTTCACTTTCAACTTCGTATTTACTCCATATATCATATTTTTCAATATAATGTGATAGATTTTCTTTTAGTATTGGGCCATGCAATGGGCATATTGTTTTAATATCTAATGTACTTGCTTTTTTTAATAGCGATTGCACTTGCACACCATATTTTCCAACTATATTGAAGTAATATCTTCTTGCTTCGCAATCCCAATCTTCGTCTGTATCTAATGTACCAAATTTTCCAAATCCATCTGCTGAAAATAATATTTTTTCAGTTTCTTCGTATTCAACCATTACTTCTGGCCAATGAACCATTGGAGCCATAAAGAAATGTAGTTTATGTTTTCCTATATCTAAAGTATCTCCTTCTTTTACTTCAATTTTCATTTCATCTAAATTTTTAATATCAAAAAATTGTGGTAAAAATGCAAATGTTCTATTATTTCCAACTAGTTTTATATTGGGATATTTTGCAATTAATGTTCCAATATTATATGCATGGTCTGGCTCTAAATGTGAAATTATAAGGTAATCAGGCTCTCTTCCATTTAAAGCTATTTCCAAATTGTTTAGCCATTCTTCTGTTTTCCTTTTGTCTATTGTGTCCATAACTGCTATTTTTTCATCAATTATAACATATGAGTTATAAGATACTCCATTTGGTACAATGTATTGACTTTCAAATAAGTCTATATCTTTATCATCTGCACCAATATATTTAATATTTTCTGAAATTGTTATATCTTTCATTTTATCTATCCTTTCAAGTAAATTTTTTAATCTTTATTATTTTTTAATTCTTCTATTTGAGTATATCTTAATAAATTTAATTCATAATTTTCCTTATGATTTTTTACTACTGTGTGCAAAATAACTCCGCATTGTTCAATTATAACTGCAAGTGTTATACATCCTGTCGCAAATATTGCAGATGGTACTTTACTTATATATCTTGTCTTAATAAATTCTACTATAACAGGTATTCCTACAATTAATCCTATTAATGCTAAAAACATTGCTATGACTGAAAAAAATTGTAATGGTTTATAGTTTTTAAACATATTAGCAATTGTTTTTATTACTTTAATTCCATCTACAATTGTATTTAACTTTGAAACACTTCCTGATGGTCTGTCTCTATATAAAATTGGTATTTCTTTAATAATATATTTTTTATCTAACGCATATAAAGACATTTCAGTTTCTATTTCAAATTTTTGTGTCATGACTGGCATATTTTTTACAAACATTTTATTAAATACTCTATATCCAGTCATAATATCTTTTAAATTAGTTTTAAATAAAAAGTTTATTGATTTTTTTACTAATAAATTACCAAATTCATGAAAATGTCTTTTATTTTCTTCTTGATACGTTCCATTTGATAATCTATCTCCAATAACCATATCCGCTTTTTTCTCTCTTATGGGTTGTATTAGCTCATGTACAGCTTCTGCAGGATAAGTATCATCTCCATCTACCATAACGTAAATATCGGCATCAACTTGTCGAAACATTGCTCTTACAACATTACCTTTTCCTTGTCTATATTCATGTCTTACTATTGCACCATTTTCTTTTGCTATTTCAGATGTCCTATCTTTTGAATTATTATCATATACATATATATCTGCATTTGGCAGTTCTCTTTTAAAATCTTGTATTACTTTTCCTATTGTTAGTTCTTCATTATAACAAGGTATTAATACTGCTATTTTCTCCATATTTCTTACTTCTCCTTATTTTATTTTTAAATTATAATAAGCTTACTTAATATACTTCAGTGAACATTTTACCACAAAAATATCTTTTATTCAAACTTTTTTTAAAAAATATATTAAATGTTGGTTACTGGATAATTGTATAATATTAAAACTTCTATATTTAGTTGACAAATATTACAATAACATATAAAATTGACATTATAAAAAAGAAAGGAAGAAAGTTCTATATGAAAAATTTTGTAAAAAATAATTGGAAATTTTGTATTTTATTATTCATCATTATTATAGTTATCAATATAATATCTTGTTATAATTTAGATATTAATAACAAATTATACTCAAAAGGTACATTACTTGAAGGCAATTCTGTAATAGAAGATGTTACTGTTGGAACAAATATAACTGGAACATTTATAGCATTAGACGATAATTTAGAAAAAATTTCTTTAAATTTTGAACCTTATAAAGATATTATAAATTGTGGTGGAACTGTAGTTATTACTATTGAAAATGATGAAGGAAAAATATTAAAGTCAAGTACTATCACTCGTAATTATATAAGAGAAAATTCTACTTATTTAATGAAATTTAAAAAACAAAAATCTTCAAAAGATAAAGAATATAAAATTAATATATATTTTAAAGATTTACAAAATTATGATAAATTTTATACTTTAAAATATAACAATAACGCAAACTCTAAACAAAGTAAATTATTTATTGATGGAAAGGAAATTGAATCTAGTTCGCTAATATATCAAGATTTCTATAAAAGTCCTGAAAGAATAGCAATCTATTATGGACTTATGATACCATTAAATTTACTTGTTATACTTGTTTCTATATTTATTTATAATAAAAAAGATATGAAAATAGAAAATGTTTATTTAATGATTGCAACTATTATATGTATATTTTTCTTAATTGCAATGCCTACTTTTAAAAGTCATGATGAATATTATCACTGGCTAAAAGCCTATGAAGTATCTAGTGGAAATCTTATGACACCTATTGAAAATAATATAGCAGGTTCTAACCTACCTGAAGGTGTTTCTAAAGTCTTAACATCTGATTGGGTACATATGACATATAAGGATGTAAAAGAACATTTAAATGTACAATTAAATCCTGAAAAGGTTTCATTGCTATATCCTGAAACTTCTGCTGTATATTCTTTTGTTCAATATATACCTCAAGCAATAGGGATAATACTAGCTAGGCTTGTAACCTCTAATACTCTTTTAATAACCTACGCTGGAAGAATAGTAAATATGATTGTTTCTATTTTAATAATATACTTTGCAATAAAGATAATACCATTTGGAAAAAAATTGTTATTAATACCTGCAATGATTCCTATTGCAATAGAAGGATTTTCCTCTCTATCACCAGATGCATTAACAATATCTATTTCCTTTTTATATATTGCATATATTATGTACTTAGCTTTTAATAAAAACAAATATGTAGGTATAAAGGAAAAAATAATATTATTGGTTTTATCTATTATTATTGCACTATGTAAAATTGTATATATCCCTCTTGTTGGTCTTATATTAATAATACCTAAAGAAAAATTTAAAAATAAAACAAATAAAAGCAAAATTATAAACTTCATTGTAATTGCAGGTATAGCCTTAGCTATAAACTTAACATGGCTCGCTATATCTAGTAGATATCTTGCGATTTTTAGAGAAGGTGACTCAAAAGTTCAAGTTTTATTAGCATTAAAGAATCCATTTAAATTTATTCAACTATTATTATATACAATTGATATTAATGCAAATAAATATTTATTATCACTGTATGGTGCTGAATTGGGTTGGGGTGAACTTATACAATTAAATTCATTATTACCATATATACTGCTAATAATATATGCTTTTGTGGCTTTAACTGATGATGAATTAAAAAATAAATTTAAAACATATCAATTGGTATGGATTATGTTAGTTACACTTGCTATTATTGGATTAATATTTACAAGTTTATATGTTCAATGGACAACTGTTGGAAGTACTAGCATATTAGGTGTACAAGGACGATATTTTCTACCAATTTTACCTCTCGTTATGATAATTTTGGGTGCTATAATAAAATTAAAATCATTTTATAAAATAGAAAAGGTAGATAAATTCGTAGAGATTTCTTTACTTGTTTTAAATATTTATACAATAGCACAAATTATCATTGTACATTTATAAAAAGATATTTTGCCCACGAATATTGTACTAGGAAAAAGAACCGTATTAATACGATTCTTTTTTCCTTTTTAATATATCGCTCTCAGTCATACCAGCTAATCTAAGTCCATCCTCTATATAAAAATCAGGCATCCTACTTTGAAACTCTGCTTTAAAAACATCATATGCGTGAACAAATAACTCTAATTCAATTTTTCCTTTTATAAAACTACTTATGTCTTTTAAAATTCTATTGTTTCCAGTAAGTTCTCCTTCGTAATATTCAAAACAATCATAATCCATTTTATGATCTCTTACAAATTCAGCTGAGTTTTCTTCACGTAAATAATATCCAGACCCTATCATATCTGAAGAATCATAGTTACCTTTACTTAAATAATTTTGTAAATTTTCTCTCCAAGTAGTTAAATAATCTAATACGAAAATTTCATTGTAATCTCCATAATTTCTTATAGATTTACTTTTAGTTATAAGAATATCTCCTTGTATAATATATTTAGGTTTTTTAATAAAGGTTTTACCTATAAACCTATTGCCTCTATAACTATATTTTT
>CANRQH010000103.1 GCA_947632745.1 uncultured Clostridia bacterium
TAGGAAAAGCAGCTAAGACTAAAGAACAACTTGGAGCTAGAATTGAAGACAAAGAAATTATGGTAAAAGGTGAAGAAGCAGCAGTTGAAAGTGATGTAGTAGAAGAAGTATCAGTTGAAGGAGATGTAGTAGATGAAGCAAATGTTGCACCTACTGCAGAAGAAGAGGTAGTTGAAACAGCTGTTAAAGAAGAAGTTGTTGAAAACGAAGTTAAACCAGAAGCTGAAAAAGAAGAAGCAAAGGTTGAAGAAAATGAGAATTAGATACAAAAAATGGGCAAGACCAGAGCTTGAAGCAAGTCCTTTTTATGTAGATAATCCAGAAGAACAAAGAGGCAAATGGAAAGAACTTTTTAAAAGTCCTTCTTTGCCTCTTAATTTGGAATTAGGGTGCGGAAAAGGATACTTTATAGCAAATATTGCAAGCGAAAATCAAAATGAAAATTATATAGCAATAGACTTAATTGATGCGATGCTTGGGCTTGCAAAAAGAAATGTTGAAGAAATATATAAAGAAAAAAATAAAGAAATAGATAATATTATTTTAACAAGATTTGATATAGAAAGAATTAATTTAATATTATCTAAAGAAGACAAAATTGAGAGGATTTATATTAATTTTTGTAATCCATGGCCAAGAGGAAAACATCATAAAAAGAGGCTAACACATACTAAACAATTAGAAAAGTATAAAGAGTTTTTAGTTAAAGGTCGGAGAAATATATTTTAAAACAGATGACGATAATTTATTTTTCGAAAGCATACCATATTTTGAACAATCAGGTTTTGAAATAATTAAGAAAACAACAGACTTACATAGTGAGACAAACTTTTGGCAAAACATTAGAACTGAACACGAGGAAATGTTTTCAAAGCAAGGAATAAAAATAAAAGCATTAATAGCAAAATTAATTTAAGTTATAAATTATGTAATAAATAATGTTTTTTATGGTCAAAAAAAGCACGTCCCCAATGGCAATTTTTCTTGTCAAAAAAGGACGTCCCCAATGGCAAAAAGGAGGAATAAAATGTCATTTTCAAAAGATGTAAAAAAAGAATTAAGTAAAATTAATAATTTAGCAAATAAAAAAGAAGTAGAATATGAGCTTTATGGATATTTAGCAAGTAATAATATTTCTGAGGAAAAAAATTATATTAAATATTCAACAGAAAATGATTACAATATCGATAGATTTGCTAAGATTGTTAGAAATATGGGAATAGAAAATTTTGATATTGACGTTAATGGCAACGTTTTTAGTGTTAAAATAAAAAAGAATTCTTTTAAAGTATTTTTAGATTTTAATTATAATATAGAAAATGTAGAGCTACTTAAATGCCTTGTAAGAGGCTTATTTATGGGCTCTGGCTCTATTAATAATCCTGAAAAAAAGTATCATTTAGAATGTTCTGTAAAAAATAAAGATATAGCTAGCATAGTTGTAAAACTTATGAAAGAAAATGATATTTTTATGAAACAAAGAGAAAATATAATTTACATTAAAGAGGGAGAAGAAATATCAAAATTTTTGGCTTTCATTGGTGCTAGTAAATCTGTTTTAGAATTTGAAGAAATTAGAGTTCAAAGGTCTATGAATAATAAAGTTAATAGAATTGTAAATTGCAAATCAGCTAATTTGAATAAAGTTTTAAATGCTTCTGTTGAACAAATTGATGCCATAAGAAAACTAAAACAAAATGGTAAGTTTGAAAAATTAGATGATAATTTAAAAGAAATTGCAACATTAAGACTAGAATATCCAGATATGCCATTATCGGAATTAGGAAGTAAATTATCAAATCCAGTTGGCAAGTCAGGAGTAAATTATAGACTTAAAAAAATAATTAGCATTGCAAATAATGAGAACTAATTTGCTATATAACAAATTTATGATGAATTTTTTAATTAATTATTATAACAAAAAATGGAGGATAATTTGGAAAATATAAAGAAATTAGGCGTTTATATACACATACCATTTTGTAAACAAAAATGCTATTATTGTGATTTTATATCTTTTGCTAATAAAAAAGATTTAGAAGAAAAATACATTGAAGCATTAATAAAAGAGATTGAACATTTTCTAAAAAACAACTCTACAATTCAAGTTTCAACTATTTATATAGGTGGTGGAACACCATCATTTATAGATAGTAAATATATAAAAAAAATAATCTCATTATTTAATAAAGAAAATTTAGTTGAGGCAACAATTGAACTAAATCCGGGAACAGCAACAAAGGAAAAACTAGAAGATTACAAAGAAGCGGGATTAAATAGGCTAAGCATAGGACTTCAATCAACTAATAATAATTTACTAAAACAAATTGGAAGAATTCATAATTATGAAGATTTTTTAAATACATATAAATTAGCCAAAGAAGTTGGGTTTCAAAATATAAATGTAGATTTAATGATTGGGCTTCCAAATCAATCTATTTTAGATATAAAGCAATCTTTAGAAGAAGTAACTAATTTAAATCCAAATCATATTTCAGTATATTCTTTAATTGTAGAAGAAGAAACAAAGATTGCTAAAATGTTAGAAAATGGAGAAATTAAATTGCCAGATGAAGATGTAGAAAGGCAAATGTATTGGTATGTAAAAAATTACTTAGAATTACATGGTTATAACCATTATGAAATTTCTAATTTTTCAAAAAAAGGGTATGAATCAAAGCATAATTTAGATTGTTGGGAGCAAAAAGAGTATATTGGTTTTGGACTTGCCTCTCACTCATATATTGATAAAATAAGATTTTCTAATACAGAAAATTTAGATTTTTATATAAAAAATTGCATGGAAGAAAATTTTGATAAAAACAAAATAATTCAAGAAAGGCAAGATGATTTTTCTGTTATGCAAGAATATATGCTACTTGGATTAAGGAAAATAGAGGGGGTATCTGTGCAAAGTTTCAAAAATAAATTCGAAGAAAATCCAATTTTTATATTTAAACAAGAATTAAATAAATTAGTTGATGAAAATTTAATTCAGATAAATTCTGATAAAATAAAATTAACAAATAAAGGTCTTGATTTAGCTAACTTAGTTTGGGAAGAATTTGTGGATTGAGCGAATTAAAAAATGATATTTTATATAGTTTGATAGCAAAGAAATATGACTAAGGATTTGAGATGATGTGAATCCAAAAATTAGGACAATTTAAAATGGGGGGCAGTACAGTGATGTCGAATTTTGTCGATGAAAAGTTAAGAAAAAATCCTTAAAATTCATTGCAAAATTCGACAATTTATGTTTAAATAAAAATATGCAATAAATATTTGTGTTGCGAAAAAGTTTATAAATTTTAGTTTATTATTTTTCTAGTTATTTTAATTTATTAAGCAATTAGCAAATTGATTTGTGCAAAAATTATATATTAAAATCTAAAGAATTTTTAAGAAAGTTTTTAATTTGGAAAGTTTAAAATTAAGTTTATTTAATATTGAAAATGAAATTTCTAAGAACAAAATTATTAATATTTATTTACATTCAATGATTAAGACAAAAACACAATTTATGTTTTTGGTTTATTAAAATTAAATCATAAGTAAAAAAAGTTAAATCTTTAATATTATTCATGGAAGGAGGGTAGAAAAAAGAATAAAAGTAGCAATAAAATATTTATTGTAAATTTAATAAAAAGTATATCAGACTACTTGAATAGACAAAAAAAGTCTGATATAATGGAGGAAAGTAAATGATAGAAAACGAAACAGAAATTAATAAGACCAAAGGGGCACAAAATGGAGAAAGAAGAAAGTTACCGCTAAGTTCAGACATAGTATTTAAAAGAGTATTTTCAAAAGAAGAAAATAAAGGACTACTAAAAAGCATATTAGAGGCAATACTAAAGATAGAAATAAAACAAATAGAAATAAAAAATCCAGAAATACCAAGAGAATTAAAAGACAGCAAAGCGGGAGTACTAGATATTAAAGCCGAGATAAATGAAAATACTATCATCGATATTGAGATGCAGGTTGCCAATATGCGAACTTTTATGAACAGAAACGAATTTTATTTAGTAACAACAGCAGCAAATGAAGTAAAAAAAGGAGAAGATTATTTCAAGCTAAAAAAGACAATAACAATAGCTCTACTATGTGAAAATATAATAGAAAGAAATAGTTATTTCCACACAGCACACATGAAATTTGAACCATATGATGAAGAAACTTATATAAACATGGGATATGAAAAAGAACAAGATATAGTAACAAACAAACTAGAAATGATATTTATTGAAATACCAAAATTTATAGCAAAAAAGCCCAATAGTGAAAGCTTATTAAACCAATGGCTCTGGCTGATTGCGGGAGAGGAGGAAAAGATAAAAATGGCAAAAGAAAAACACAAAGAAATAGAAAAAGCCATGGAAGTAATAGACGAAATGAGTATGGATCCAAAAGAATGGGAATTATACGAATCAAGAAGAAGAGCAGAAATATTTTATAATTGGGACATGTCAGCTGCGAAAGAAGAAGGAAAAGAAGAACGGAATAAAAGAGCGGAGAAAAGAAAAAAAAGATAGAAATAGCCAAAAAATTATTGGATTTAAGTGTGGAAATAGAAAAAATAATTGAAGCAACAGGTTTAACGAAAGAAGAAATAGAAAATTTAAAAAAACAAAAAGAAAATTGAAATGATTAATTGACAAAAAATAAATTTTATAATAGTATAATAAACGAAAATAAAAATATTTGAGGGAGAACCAAAGATGAGAACAAAAGCGATTAAAATAAGTAAATTAAAACATGCAATAGTCAAAACCCTTGAGACTGTACACACACAGTGCGCCTGTTCGGCATTTAATATATAATGGGTGAGAATCCCATCTGGTAAA
>CANRQH010000104.1 GCA_947632745.1 uncultured Clostridia bacterium
CCTTCTGCGAAACATGATTTTATTGGTATTTCAATAACTTTACCTGTTGTTCCTGCCATAAGTCCTCTCATACCTGCTGATTGTCTTAATTGGTTGATATTACCACGAGCTCCTGATTCAACCATTAAGTTTATTGGGTTTAATGGCTCTAAGCTATCTTCTAAGGCTTTTCCTACATCTATAGTTGCATCATTCCAAATATTAACAACTGCCTTATAACGCTCATCCTCTGTAATTAAACCTCTTCTATATTGTTTTCTAACTGTTGCTACTTGTTCTTCTGCTTTAGCTAAAATATCTTTTTTCTCTTTTGGCACTTTAACATCTTCCATAGAATATGTTAAACCAGATTTTGTAGAATATTTGAAACCTTTTTCCTTAACATTGTCAAGTACTTCAGCAGATTCAGATAATCCATGAATTCTTATACATCTGTTTATTAGATCTCCTAATTTTTTCTTGTCGACTGGGAAGTTAATTTCGTATTGGAACATTTCTTCTGGATTGTTTCTGTCTACATATCCTAAATCTTGAGGAATTCCTTCATTGTATAAAATTCTTCCAACTGTTGTTTCTATTTTTTTAGATTTTAATTCCCCATTAATATTTAATGTTCTTCTTACAAATATTTTTGCATGCATTCCAACTGCTTTATTTTCATAAGCCATTATTGCTTCTTCTGGGTCTTTAAAGTATTTTCCTTCTCCAACTTCTCCGTCTACTTCCATTGTTAAGTAATATCCACCAAATACCATATCAATTGTTGGTACTGTAACTGTTTTACCATCTTGTGGTTTAAGTAAGTTGTTTGTTGAAAGCATTAAATATCTTGCTTCTGCTTGTGCCTCTGGAGATAGAGGTAGATGAACTGCCATTTGGTCTCCATCGAAGTCTGCGTTAAATGCTGTACAAACTAATGGATGAAGTTTTATTGCTCTACCTTCAACTAATACTGGCTCAAATGCTTGAATTCCTAATCTATGAAGTGTTGGTGCACGGTTAAGCATTACAGGATGGTCTTTTATAACATCTTCTAAGATTCCCCATACTTCTGGCCTTAATCTTTCTACCATACGTTTTGCATTTTTAATATTGTGTGCTATTCCTCTTGAAACTAGCTCTTTCATTACAAATGGTTTAAATAATTCTACTGCCATTTCTTTTGGAACACCACATTGATATATTTTTAGTTCTGGTCCAACAACTATAACTGAACGTCCTGAGTAGTCAACACGCTTTCCAAGTAGGTTTTGACGGAAACGTCCTTGTTTACCTTTTAGCATGTCTGAAAGTGATTTTAAGGCCCTTCCACCTGCTCCTGTAACTGGTCTTCCACGTCTTGAGTTATCTATTAAAGCATCTACAGATTCTTGTAGCATTCTTTTTTCGTTTCTTACTATAATTTCTGGTGCTTCTAACTCTAGAAGTCTTTTTAATCTGTTATTTCTGTTGATTACACGTCTGTATAAATCATTTAAATCTGATGTTGCAAATCTACCACCATCTAATTGTACCATTGGTCTTAAATCTGGTGGAATTACTGGAACAACATTCATTATCATCCATTCTGGTCTATTTCCAGAAATCTTAAATGATTCTACTGTATCTAATCTTTTTACTATTTTTGCTTTTTTCTGTTCACTTGCATTTTGTAATTCTTTTCTTAGAGAGTTAGAAAGCTTATCTAAATCTATTTCTTCAAGTAAAGTTTTAAGTGCCTCTGCTCCCATTCCCGCTTTAAATGAACCTTTTCCGTATTTTTCTATTGCCTCATTATATTCTTTTTCTGTTAAACATTGATATTTTTCTAATCCTGATGTTCCCTTGTCTATAACTATATATAAAGCAAAATATACAACTCTTTCTAAGTTTCTTGGAGAAATGTCTAGCATTAAAGCAATTCTACTTGGTATTCCTTTAAAATACCAGATGTGAGCAACTGGTGCTGCAAGTTCAATATGTCCCATTCTCTCACGTCTAACTTTTGATTTTGTAACTTCAACACCACATCTGTCACATACAACTCCCTTGTATCTTACTCTTTTATATTTACCACAGTGGCATTCCCAGTCTTTTGTTGGCCCAAATATTCTTTCACAGAATAGACCATCTCTTTCTGGTTTTAATGTTCTGTAATTTATGGTTTCAGGCTTTTTTACTTCACCTTTTGACCATTCTCTTATCTTTTCATCTGATGCAATTCCTATTTTTAGCTTATTAAATGTTTCTAATTCTTCCATTTACTCTTAGCTTGCCCCTTTCTATAATTTATTCCATGTCGAAACCGTCTTCTAAATTGTCTTCTGCTAAATCATTGTCGTCAAAAAACATATCGTCATTTTCTTCGTCATCGATATCATCGAATAATTCGTCTTTATCGTAATTATCTTCATCATCTTGCATCGTTTCAAAATCTTCGTCTTCATTATCGTCAACATAATTTTCTTCTAATTCGCTATCTAGTAAGACATCAGATTTTTCTCCACTTACCATCTTTTTGTGTTCTTCTATATTAAAGTCTATTGCATCTTCTATATTTTCTTTTAATTCTAACTCTTTATCATCATTGTAAAGTCTTATGTCTAAACCTAAAGATTGAAGTTCTTTTACAAGTACTTTAAATCCTTCTGGAATTCCTGGCTCTGGTATATTTTCACCTTTTACGATAGATTCATATGTTTTTACACGTCCAACAACATCATCAGATTTTACTGTTAACATTTCTTGAAGTGTGTATGCTGCACCATATGCTTCTAGTGCCCATACCTCCATTTCTCCAAAACGTTGTCCACCAAATTGTGCTTTTCCTCCTAAAGGTTGTTGTGTAACTAATGAATATGGTCCTGTTGAACGAGCATGTATTTTATCATCTACTAAGTGGTGAAGTTTAAGCATGTATTGAACACCAACTGTTACTGGTTTGTCAAATGGTTCTCCTGTTCTACCATCATAAAGTATAGATTTTCCATCTGCTGAAAGTCCAGTTTCTACAAGAAGTTTTTCAATTTCTTCTTGGTCTGCTCCATCAAATACTGGTGTTGAAACTTTCCATCCACGCTCTCTTGCTACCATTCCTAAATGAACTTCAAGAATTTGTCCTAAATTCATACGAGATGGTACACCTAGTGGGTTTAGTAATATATCTATTGGAGTTCCATCTGGCATAAATGGCATATCTTCAACTGGTAAAATTCTAGATACTACACCTTTGTTTCCGTGACGTCCTGCCATTTTATCTCCAACTGAAATTTTTCTTTTTGTTGCAATATAACATCTTATTACTTGTTGTACACCTGGTGCTAATTCATCTGAATTTTCTCTTGTAAAGATTTTTACATCAACTATTGTTCCTGCTTCTCCATGTGGTACCCTTAAAGATGTATCTCTAACTTCTCTTGCTTTTTCTCCAAAGATTGCACGTAATAATCTTTCTTCTGCAGTAAGTTCTGTTTCTCCTTTTGGAGTAACTTTTCCTACTAATATATCTCCTGGTCTTACTTCTGCACCTATTCTTATTATTCCGTTTTCATCTAAGTCTTTTAGTTGGTCATCACCTATATTTGGAATATCTCTTGTTATTTCTTCTGCACCTAATTTTGTATCACGACATTCACATTCATATTCTTCTATGTGAATAGATGTAAATACATCATCTTTAACTAGTCTTTCACTTAATGTTACAGCATCCTCATAATTGTAACCTTCCCATGTTGAAAATGCGATTAGTACGTTTTTACCAAGTGCCATTTCTCCATTCTTAGTAGAAGGTCCATCTGCTATTGCTTCACCTTTTTTTACTTCTTCGCCTTTTACAACTATTGGTTTTTGGTTAATACATGTTCCACCATTTGTTCTTTTGAATTTACGTAATTTATGTGTAACTTTTCTTCCATCTTTATATTTTACAGTGATTGAGTCTGATGTTACTTTTTCTACAACTCCATCATCTTCAGCTAATACTAAAATTCCTGAATCTTTTGCTGCTCTATATTCTATTCCTGTTCCTACATCTGGGCTTTCTGTAATCATAAGTGGAACAGCTTGCCTTTGCATGTTTGCTCCCATTAGGGCACGTTTTGCATCATCATGCTCTAAGAATGGTATCATTGCTGCTGCTATTGAAACTAATTGTTTTGGAGATACGTCCATATATTGAACTCTATCTTTTTCAACTTCTACTATTTCATTTTGATGTCTTACTCTTATTCTGTCATGTACAAATGTACCATCTTTATTTAGTGGCTCTGAAGCTTGAGCAATATAGTATTTATCTTCTATATCTGCACTCATGTTTTCAACAATTTTAGTTACTTTATGAGTTTCAGGGTCTATTTTTCTATATGGTGTTTCAATAAATCCATATTCATTTATACTTGCAAATGATGAAAGTGCTGAAATAAGTCCTATGTTTGGTCCTTCTGGAGACTC
>CANRQH010000105.1 GCA_947632745.1 uncultured Clostridia bacterium
TCAACAACTGTCATTTTTTTGATTTCTTCAATCATTTCTTCTTTATTCATTTTTAAATCCTCCATTATTTTTTATTTATTTTCGCGTTTTTTAGTTCGCCAACTCTATTTTTTTGCAATTTAAGTTTGCAACTCTTTTTTTATTTTGCTTTTTTAATTTTCTAACTTAATAAAATTAAGCTTGTTCTTGTTCTTTTTGCAATCTAACTTGTTCAAGAGCAACTGCAAATTTTGAAATATTTGCAAGTAATCCTCCAGCAAGCATAGATAAAAGTTCTTGTTTTGATGGTAATTTTGCTAAAGTTATAATTTCTTCAGCTGTCATTAATTTACCTTCTATAAAACCACCTTTTATTTTGTAATACTCATTATTTTTTGTGAAATTGTATATTACTTTAGTTGGTTCTAAGTAATCTTCTTCTGTCATTATTACTGCTGTTGGTCCTTCTAACTGTTCATCTAGTCCTTCTAATTTGCATTCTTCTAATGCTCTTTTTGTTATATTGTTTTTTATAACCTTATATTCAGCATTAATATTTCTTAATTCATTTCTAATTCCTGTAACATCAGAAACATTAATTCCTCTGTAATCTGCTAATAGTATTAATTTTGCTTTTTTCATTTTTTCTGCTAAATTAGATACTTGTTCTTTCTTTAGGTTAATACTTTTTTCACTTGCCATTTAATTTTCACCTCCTGAAATTTTTTATTTATATTTTAAAATTAATAACTTTTTTATGTTTTAATTTAAAACATTATATGTTTAATTAAAACTTCCTTCATATTTTATTACTAATTTTTAGAGTTTTTAATATAAAAAAACTCGTTATAGCCTGACATAGACATATAACGAGATAATAATTCCCATCTATGCCTCGGTAGGTCTTATTTTTAATTTATTTGCCTACTGTCTTTGGCTATATTTATTTTATTGTTCAATCGAAATTCCAGGTCCCATTGTTGTTGTTACTGAAACACTTTTTATATATTGTCCTTTTGCTGCTGCTGGTTTTGCTTTTATTATAGCATCCATAATTGTTTGGTAGTTTTCTTGTAGTTTTTTAGCTCCAAAAGATACTTTTCCAAATCCTAAGTGAATAATATTTGTTTTATCTAATCTATATTCAACTTTACCAGATTTGATATCTGCTATAGCTTTTGTTACATCCATTGTTACTGTTCCAGATTTAGGGTTTGGCATTAATCCTTTTGGTCCTAATACTTTACCTAATCTTCCTACTACACCCATCATGTCAGGTGTTGCAACTACTACATCATAGTCAAACCAGTTTTCATTTTGTATTTTTGGTATTAATTCTTCTGCTCCAACATAGTCAGCTCCAGCTTTAGTTGCTTCATCTGCTTTTGGTCCTTTTGCAAATACTAAAACTTTTAATGTTTTACCTGTACCATTTGGTAGTACAACTGTTCCTCTAACTTGTTGTTCTGCATGTTTAGAATCTACTCCTAATTTTACATGTAATTCAACTGTTTCATCAAATTTTGCCTTTGGCATTTTTTCGATAATTTCTAGTGCTTCATCTATTGAATATTTTTTGTTTTTTTCTAATAATTTAGCACTTTCTACATATCTTTTTCCCATTTTAAAATCCTCCTTTGGTTTTAGCGAGCTTAAACTCTCCCAATTTATTTATATAAATTTAAAATTTATATCTTAATTTTTTGAAATTAATCAACAACTACTACACCCATTGAACGTGCAGTTCCTGCAACTATGCTCATTGCTGCTTCTAAACTTGCAGCATTTAGGTCTGGCATTTTTTGTTCAGCTATTGCTTTAACTTGTTCCTTAGTTATTTTTCCAACTTTATCTCTGTTTGGTTTACCAGAACCTTTTTGAAGTTTTATTGCTTTTTTTATTAATACTGCAACAGGTGGTACTTTTGTTATAAATTCAAATGATTTGTCTTTATGAACAGTAATAACAACTGGTATTATTAATCCAGCTTGACTTGCTGTTCTATCATTGAATTCTTTTACGAATTGCATAATGTTTACACCACTTGAACCTAATGCTGGTCCTACTGGTGGAGCAGGTGATGCTTTTCCTGCTTCTATTTGTAATTTAATTTGTTTTACTTCATCTTGATCTTTTTTATCTTTTTTATCTGCCATTGTTTATGGCACCTCCTTAATCTAGTTTTTGAACTTGAGAAAATTCTAGTTCTACTGGTGTTTCTCTACCAAACATAGAAACTAAAACTACTACTTTGTTTTTGTCTTTTTTTATTTCTTTTACTATTCCTGTATAACCATCTAATGGTCCACCAAGAATTTTTACAGAATCGTCAACATTATAGTCGACTTTAATTGGAACATTTTCAAATCCCATTTTTCTTATTTCTTCACTTGATAATGGAATTGGGTCTGTACCTGAACCAACAAAACCTGTAACTCCTCTTGTATTTCTAACTATATACCAAGATTCTTCTGTTACAATCATTTTTATTAAAACATAACCTGGAAAAACTTTTTTTAAGTTGGTCTTTTTTTGACCATCTTTTATTTCTATTTGCTCTTCCATTGGAACAATGATATCAAAAAAGAAGTCTTCTAATTCTCTGTTTTTTATTGTTTTTTCTAGGTCAGTTTTTACTTTGTTTTCATAGCCTGAATATGTATGTACTACATACCATCTTGGAACCATATCATAATTTTTTCCGAGACACTCCCCAGACCTCCTTTAATTTTATTCATTAGCCTCAGTAGCATTCTCATCTTCTACATCATTTTGCTCTTCTGAACTCTCTTCTGTTGAAGTATTTTGTTCTTCTGTAGTGTTTGAACCTTCTTCTACTACTTCTGCTTCAACATTTTCTGTAGAATTTTCGCCTGATGCTTCTTCCTCAGTTGTATTTTCTGAAGTTGTATTTTCTGAAGAATCTGTTGTTTGGAATGATGATCTTACTTTTTCTTGTAATGCTGTTATACCATATTTGTTTAAATTATCAAAAGCTAAATCTGATATAAAAACAATTACACCTATACATATTACAAATGCAATTACTGCAATTGTATCGTTAACAAGCTCCTTTGGTGTTGGCCAAACAACCTTTTTTAGTTCTGTTTTCATATCTTTAAAATAGCTACTATTTTGCTTTTTTTCTTTTACATCTTTTTCTTTTTTAGCCATTTTACATCCTCCTCAAAAGCTTGATTATTTTGTTTCTTTATGTGTTGTACGCTTTTTACAAACTTTACAATATTTAACTAATTCTAGTCTATCTGTGTTATTTCTTTTATTTTTTGAAGTCATGTAATTTCTATTCTTACATTCTGTGCATTCTAGTATAATATTCTCTCTTGGGCCTTTTGCTGCCATTTTATACACCTCCGAATTTTTTACCTTTTTATTTAAACGATGTGAACATATGCGTCTAAGTCACATATGCTTATCTATTGTATCACTTTTAAGCTTGTCTGTCAACCTATTTTTGGTAGTTTTTCCAAATTTTTGGATTATATTTTTATCTTTCTATTTTTTCTTACTTAATATTTTTATTTTTGTATTCTTTCTTAACTAGTATTTTTATTTTTTGATTTTTTTTTGTACAGAATATCCAAATTTTCCAATTTTCTTTCCCTGCATGTAATATCCTCCATTTGCATAAGAAATTAGATTACATTTTGATATGTCAAATGCCCCTTTTTCGTCTATATATTTTTCATCTGCATTTATTGATAAAACTTCTGCTATAAACATATGATGACTTCCAAGCTCTTTGATTTCTTTTACTTTACATTCAACAGATACTGGACTTTCTTTTATCATTGGACATTTTACAAATTTTGCTTTTTCTTTTGTAAGATGCATTTCTTTAAACTTATCATATTTAGCTCCTGACCTGCAACCACACCAATCAGTTGCTTTTGCTAAATCTTTAGTTGTTAAATTTATTACAAATTCTTTTTGATTTCTTATTAAATTATATGAATATCTTTCTGGTCTTATAGATATATATACCATTGCTGGATTTGTATTTATTACTCCAGTCCATGCAACAGTTATTATATTTGATTTTTCCATAGTCCCACAAGATACCATTACAGCTGGTATTGGATATACAAATGTTCCCGGTTTCCATGTAATTTTACTCATTTTCTTTTCCCTTCTTTAATTTTTTATATTTTATATATTAGAACTTACGTTATTATATCATTTTTAAAGAAAAAAGAAAAGCACAAATCAAATTTTTGTCTGATTTCTGCCTTTCTTCTAAATAAATTTAAATTTTTAAGCTGTCAAAAAAGTACGTCCCAAATGACATTTTTTGAGCTGTCAAAAAAGCATGTTCCAAATAACATAAAAAAACTGGCGACAACCTATTTTCCCAGCAGGGTAACCCGCAAGTATCTTCGGCACAATAGAGCTTGACTTCTGTGTTCGGGATGGGAACAGGTATTTC
>CANRQH010000106.1 GCA_947632745.1 uncultured Clostridia bacterium
CTTCTTAAATCTAAATAATTTATTATTCCTGTAGGAGTTAAATCAAAACGATTATTTATTTTTTCTATTATTTCTTCCTCAGGAATTGTATTTGTTCCAAATGTATCAACGTAAATTGATACTGGCTTTGCAACACCTATACTATATGCTAATTGTACTTCGCATTTTTTGCTATATCCATTTGCAACAACATTTTTGGCAATATGTCTTGCCATATAGCTTGCTGACCTATCAACTTTTGTTGGGTCTTTTCCTGAAAAAGCTCCTCCTCCATGGCGACTATATCCACCATAAGTATCTACTATAATTTTCCTTCCGTGTTAATCCACTATCTCCATATGGACCACCTATTACAAATCTACCTGTTGGATTAATAAAATATTTTGTATTTTCATCTAGTAAGTCTTTTGGTACTATTTTATTAATTACTTTTTCTTTTATGTCTTTTTTTAATGTATTCATATCTACATCTTCTTTATGTTGAGTAGATACTACTATTGTATCAACTCTTGTAGGAATATTATCATTATATTCTACAGTAACTTGTACTTTTCCATCAGGTCTTATATAATCTATAATGTTTTCTTTTCTTACAATAGATAACTGCTTTGCTAACTTATGTGCTAAAGATATTGGAAGTGGCATTAATTCTTTTGTTTCATCACAGGCATATCCAAACATTAGGCCTTGGTCCCCTGCCCCTTCTGATTCTATACCTCCTTGTTTTGTTTCAAGTGATTTATTTACACCCATTGCTATATCTGGAGATTGTTTTGACATATTAATTGTTACTTTACAAGTTCTGTAATCAATATCTATATTTGCATCTTTAAATCCAACTTCTTTTATCGTATTTCTTACAATCTCTTCAATATTTACTTCTGCATTTGATGAAATTTCTCCTGTTATGTAAATTTCTCCTTTTCCAGCTACTGTTTCGCATGCAACTCTTGCATACTTGTCCTTTTCTAAATAGCTATCTAATACGCTATCTGAAATGTAGTCACAAAGTTTGTCTGGATGTCCCTCTGTAACACTTTCTGATGTGAATAATTTTTTCATTTTAATTCTCCTTTTTTATGTCATTTTTATTTTAAACAATTACATACCTAGTATGCTTTAGGTTTTATCTTTTTATTTTATTTGTTGTTGTTTTTTCAAATTCATTTTTACGAATTTCTATTTTAGTTATTTTTTTGTATAAAGGAAGGTTTTTACAAATTAAGTTAATATCTTCTTGCAGTTTTTCTTTTACATTTGTAATTCCAAGTTCTTTGACTTTTTCTTCATTTAAAAATACTTCTGCACAAATAACATTTTTCTTACCATTAGAACTTTTTGCAAGTTTTACAACTACTTCTTGAATATAATCAATTCCTAAACAGTAATTTTCTAGTTCTTCTGGATAAACATTTTCGCCATTATCTAAAACAATTTTATTTTTCTTTCTGCCATTTATAACAAGTTGTCCTTTTTTATTTAAGTAACCAAAATCTTCGGTATTAAACCAACCATCTTTTAGAACTTTATCTGTTTTTTCTTTATCTTTGTAGTAACCTTTCATTACAATATCGCCTTTTACACATACTTCCCCACTTCCGTCACTTGAAATATTTTCTAGTTTAATTTTGCAACATGGCAAAACTACTCCTACTGTTGAACTATCATTAAATCTTACTCTATTTACACTAACAAGTGGTGAACATTCTGTAATTCCATATCCATTTAAAAATGCAATACCTATATCATTAAAAAATTTTCCTATTTCTGGACGAAGTGGTGCTCCACCACATATAATTTCTTTTAATTTGCCACCGAATGCATTTATAACTGATTTAAAAAGAATAGGTCTTAAATCTATTCCAACTTTTCGCAAATTATTGCTTATTGGAATCATTTTTTTAAGCAATTTGTCCTTGCCTATTTTTTTAGCATTTGCCCATATATTTTTATAAAATACTTCTGCAAAAGCTGGAACAAGATATACGCAACTTGGTTTAAATAATTGTATATTTTTCAAAACATTTTTTATACTATCATTTATACATATACAAGCGTGATTATGTAGTTGTAATAAAATACCGGCAACTGCCTCATATGTATGATGATATGGTAAAATAGATAAACATTTTTTTTCTACATCTGCAATTTGTAAACCGTAATATGCAACACTTATTAAATTATGTTCTGTAAGCATTACTCCTTTAGGTTCTCCTGTTGTACCTGATGTATATACCAAAAGCTTTAAAGCATTTTCATTTGGTTTTATATCTAAATACTCTGTATGTTGCTTTTTAAGTAAGTCTTTACCTACATTTTTAAATTTATTATAACTTAAAGATACTTGGTTATGTTCTTTAGAATCTAAATTTATAAAAAATTTTATCTCTGGCACTTCTTTTTTTATTTTTTCTATCCATTTTTCATATCTTTCAGAATAAAATAATACTTCACTATCACTGTGTTTTAAAACTTTTATTATGTCATTACAAGAAAGCTCTCTATCTATTGGCACAAGTACTCCTCTGCTTTTTAGAACTGTTAGATAAACAGTTATCCATTTGTAGCTATTTTCTCCAATTATGGCAATATGTGAATCTTCCATTCCAATACTTGTAAGAGCTGTTCCAAGTTCATTTATGTCTTGCAAAAATTCTTTGTATGTTACACATACTATTTTTTCTTTTTCTTTATATTGGAATGCATACTTATTCCCTACTTCTTGTACTGCTATATCTAACATTTCTTTAATATTTTTAACTTTTGTAACTTTGTTTAATGCGTAATTCTTGTTCATTTAAAAATACCTCTCTTTTTATATATTTTATTTAAATAATTTTACTATTCTAGATACAGCTTTTATTGTATTTTCTTTAGTAGAAAATGCAGTTAAACGAAAATATCCCTCTCCACAATTTCCAAATCCAACACCTGGAGTACCTACAACTCCGGCTTCGTTTAGTAATTTATCAAAGAAGTCCCATGACTTCATATTGTTAGGCGTTTTTAACCATATATATGGTGAATTTACACCACCAAAAACTTCAAAACCTGCTTCATTTAACCCATCTTTTATTATTTTTGCATTTTCTTGATAATATTTAATGTTTTCCATGATTTGTTTTCTTCCGTCTGGTGTATACGTTGCTTCTGCAGCTCTTTGTACGACATAAGAAACACCATTAAATTTAGTTGTCATTCTTCTATTCCATAATTTATTTAAAAGTACTTTTTCTCCTGTTTTTGTATATCCAAAAACTGTTTTAGGAACTACTGTATATGCACATCTAACTCCAGTAAAGCCAGCAGTTTTTGAAAAACTTCTAAATTCTATTGCAACATCTTTTGCACCTTCAATTT
Organism: uncultured Clostridia bacterium; assembly: GCA_947632745.1. Lineage (GTDB taxonomy): Bacteria > Bacillota > Clostridia > TANB77 > CAG-508 > CAG-269. The sequence continues at coordinate 3,361 of CANRQH010000106.1, forward strand.
CATATATACTATGCGGTATATCTTTTTCTGTTATAAATGCCTCATATGCTGCATCAAATAAAATTATGGCTTTATTTTCTTTGGCATAATCTACAAATTTTTTTAGTTCTTTTTTGTTTAAAACAGTGCCTGTAGGATTATTTGGCAAACATAAATAAATTATATCAACTTTTTGTTTTGGAAGTTCAGGTACAAAATCATTTTCTTTTTTTGTTGGCATGTATACTATATTTTCGTACATTCCATTATTTTCATTATAATCTCCTGACCTTCCTGACATAACATTTGTGTCAATATAAACTGGATATACAGGATCAGTTATAGCAACAGTGTTGTTTTTACAAAATATATCTACTATATTACCACAATCGCTTTTCGCACCATCTGATACAAATATTTCATCTAGTTCAATCCCTAAATCTTTAAAATCGTTATCTATAATTGCTTGTTTTAGAAAATCATATCCTTGCTCTGGACCATAACCTCTAAATGTCTCTGCTTTAGAAAGCTCATCTGTTGCTTTATGCATTGCTTCTATTACAGCTGGAACAATAGGTCTTGTAACATCTCCTATTCCTAATTTTATAACTTCTTTATTAGGATTGTTTTTTTGAAATTCACTAACCTTTTTTGCTACAGTTGTAAATAAGTAGCTATTTTGTAATTTTAAAAAATTTTCATTAATATAAATCATAATATCACTCTTCTTTTTATTAAAATTCTGCTATAATAATATGATTTATATATTTTTTATGTGTATTATATAATTATTTTTTATTTTAAAATTTCATCTGCTAATTTATTTAAATTTTCTATATCAGAACTTTTTAAAGTTGATTTTATTGTAA
>CANRQH010000107.1 GCA_947632745.1 uncultured Clostridia bacterium
TATAACTAAATAATAAATCTCTAACAACATCACATTCATTTTTCATCTATTAAACTCCTCCTTTATTTTTTGCTTACCACGAAAAAATACTACTCTTGCCCAATTTGAACTTTTATTCATTATTTCAGCTATTTCACTATATTCAAAATTTCCAAGTATTCTTAAGTACATTACATTTCTAGTATCTTCATCTAAAGTTTGTAATTTTTTAAATAATTGTAGCTTGTTTTCTTTAGCACATATTACTTCTTCTATAGATTCATCAATAAATAATGAGTTTTGCATACTATCTAATGGTATTTCTTGTCTTAGTTTTTGCTTTTTCAATTTTTTATACCATATATATTTACTTATCTGACATAACCAAGTAGATATTTTACACTCACCTTTGAATTTATTTATATCTTTAACAGCTACTAAAAAAGTTTCTTGGACAATCTCTTCAGTTATATTTTCGTTTCCTGTTAAGCAGAATACATATTTATAAACAATTTCACCATATTGGCTATATATTTTTTCCATATCCTGCATAACTTTTCCTCCTTTCACTTAATTAGTATCTTTTTTTGATGTTTTGTTACAATTTTTTTTATTTTTTTATATTATTTTTGTATTATAGCATAGTCTAAAAATTATCCCAACAATTAAAAAAGCACCTACTTTTCCAAGTAAATGCTTGTCTATTTATAATAATAAGATATAATTTATTTTCATAACAACATTATTCTATTGTTCAAGTTCATCTCCATAAAGTTCGTCAAATATCCACCAACCAAAGTTAAAATTGCAAATATAAAACTTAAAATTTCCACACCAAAACTAATTTTGTTCAAATTTAGTTAATTTAGCATATATTTCATCCAAATTTCTAAAATTTTTAAAACTTTTTACACTTAACTCTTGTAAATCCAATAAATTTTTGATATATTATTTAGTAGTTATCAAGAGCTCTTTAATTTTTTCTAGATAACTACATTATATGGAGTATTTTAATAAGTATATTTATTTTATTAAAAGGAAAAAAACATCCAATTTTTTTGTAGTTCAGTACATTTATTATAAAACTATATAATAGGAGAGAAATATATGAAAATAGAAACAAAATTAACTTTTAATAATATGAAAAAAAATAAAAAAAGAACAATATATACTACAATATCAATATCATTATGTGCATTTCTTATAATAACAACACTTTTGGTAGCATCTAGTATTAGTAATAGTTTTAATGAAAATATTACTAGTAAATATAATGACTATCATTTTGTAATAAGAAATATAGATTTGGATAGTTTTAATAAAATAAAAAATAAAGAATATATTAATCAAATTTATTTACAAGAAAACGATGAAGGACAATTATATGAAATAAACAATTTACCTGAATTTTTTCAAATTATTGATGGGATAAATATATATATTAAATATGATAATTATAAAAAAACTTGTACTTATACAAATAATATATTACAAACTTTAAATTTAACATATATTGAGGCTTATGAAAAATGTGAATTAAACACAAGATTACTTAATTCTTATGGGCTAATAGATGTATCTATTAATCCAAGAGCGTATGTAGATCAGGTTCCAATATGTCGAGTTAGATTAAACTTTACATATATTTTAGATATAATGATTGCAATTATATTATTAATCTTCTCAATTTTATCAATGATAATATTATATAATGCGTTTTTAATAACTATTAATGAAAGAAAAAAAGAATATGCAGTATTAAATAGCATTGGAGCAACAGAAAGTCAAATATTAAAGATGACTTTTTTAGAAAATTTTATTATAGGAATAATAGGAATAATTATAGGATTTTTAATTTCCATTCTAGGTTCATGTATTTTATTAAAAATGTTAAACAATATAGCAGATTCTACTATATACAATTTTAAATTAATATTAGATATTAAATATATAATTCTATCCTTTGTTATAATAATCATTAATATTTATATATCTTCATTAATTCCTAGTGTAAGAGCAAGTAATACATCAATTATGCAGGAAATTAAAAATAACAAACAAATAAAATACAAAAAAAATAATTCTATTTTTGAAAAATATCTTCATATAGAAGAAAAATTGGCTTTTAAAAATTCTAGAAGAAATAAAAATAAATATAGAATTATAACAATTTTACTTGTAATATGTATGACTTCATATATTACAATTTCTACATATATAAATTATGAAAAGTCAGCTACAAATTTAATAGATGAATATGATGTTGATGCTGAATTAGGACTTAGTGAAAATTCAAATAAATATTATAAAACAATACTGGATAACTATGTTAATACTTCTGGTGATAAAATTGAATATTTAGAATATAAGATAATGGGATTATATGCTCTAGTAGAACCAGAAGATGCTCTTATAGCAGAATGTAGATATGCAGATGTAATGCATTTTCCAATACAAATAATTGGCTTAGATGATAAATCTTATAATAGTTATATAACTGACTTAAAAGCTAATGATGGAGATTATATAATTTATAATAATCTTACAAAAAAAGAAGGAGACGAAGAATATAAATATATATATTATACTGCATTTAAAGCAAATTATAATTTTAATTTTAAAATAGTTTATTGCAATTATATTAATGAAAAAGAAGAATATGAAATAATTGATGATGAAACTTTAAGAGACAATTTTACTTTAACTGAAAGGCTTCCTAATGGATATAAAGAAATAAATAATACAGAACATATAACAATTTTTACAAACATGGACACATTTAATAATATTGAAGAAAAAATAAATATTCATCCAAAAGGTATCAATCAAAATAATATATGGTTGCATTTTAGAAATACAAATAATAGTGATAGTGGAAATTTCGTTAAAATCAAATGTGAAAATATAATTGAGTTTTCAAATTATATAGAAAATATTATTCAAAAACAAAATCTAGACATTAGTGCAGATTATTATTCTTTAGAAAATCAAGAAAAAATAATTTATACTAATATTTTAGAACTAATATTACTAACTATTATTTTAACGATTATAATTATAGGAATTATAAGTTCTATAAATATAATAAACGCAAGTTTATGTGAAAGAGAAGAAGAATTTAAAGCATTATCAAGAATAGGTGCTACCCAAGGAAATATAATTAAGATGCTAATATGTGAAAATATTCATATGTTTATCGAAGCAACAATAATATCAATTATTTTGTCAATTCCTATTTTATATAAGATCATAAAATATATGGAAAAAACAATTATACTAGATAAAATATTAATCCCATATACTAATATAGGCATATTTATTTTATTACTATTTATAATATCTTTGGTTATAGCAATATATTCAACAAAATTTATAAAAGAAGAATAAAAATTATAGGAGAAAAATTATAATGAAAATTTTAAAAGTAGAAAATTTGAGTAAAATTTATGGAAAAGGTGATACAAAAGTTATTGCACTAAATGAAATTTCATTTGAAGTAGAAGAAGGAGAATTTCTTGCAATAATAGGACCTTCTGGAAGTGGAAAGTCAACACTTTTACATACAATTGCAGGATTGGAAAAGCCAACTAGTGGGAAAGTAAATTTTTATGATAAAAATATGTACGAAATGAATAAAAAAGATTTAACAATACTAAGAAGACAAAAAATAGGAATTATATATCAATTTTATAATTTAATTCCTACTTTAAATGTAGAAGAAAATATAACATTACCTATTGAACTTGATAAGAAAAAAATAGATAAAGTAAAGTTAGAAGAAATAATGAAATTTTTAGGTATAGATAATAGAAGAAAACACTTACCGAATGAATTATCAGGAGGACAACAACAAAAAGTAGCTATTGGTAGAGCGTTGATGATAAATCCAACTATTATTTTAGCAGACGAACCAACTGGTAACTTAGATTCTAAATCAAGCAATGAAATTATACAGTTATTAAAAAAAGCCAATAAAGAATATAATCAAACAATTATAATGATTACACATAATTTAGAAATTGCAAAATTGGCAGACCGAATTATACAAATAGAAGATGGAAAAATTATTTGATTTTTTTACGATTTACATTCAACATAGTAATAGTTTA
>CANRQH010000108.1 GCA_947632745.1 uncultured Clostridia bacterium
GTGTAATTATCTAATCTAAATAATCCTGGTCTTTTATCTGTACCTGATGTTATTTGTGTAGTATCTGTATCTTGGGTATTTGAGCCTTTTATATCTCCTAAATGTACTGACCTTATTCCTGTTATTTTACTTCTTAGTGTTGTGGCTGTGAATAAGCTTTCTCCTGTTGTTGTATCTTCTGCTGTAGCTGAATTTCCATTTGTAACGATGTCTACAAATCCTCCATAATTATGTGATGATATACTACCTGTTCCCTTATAATTAAATACTATCTTATTAAAATTATATAATAATCCTGCTGCTGCATATACATTGTTATTATCCTTATTAGTGTTTGCTCCAAAATACTCAGTTGCAAATTTTTCTCTTTGTTCATCTGTCCCTTTCCATACTGAACTACTTACATCACTAGAATAATAATACAATTTTGCTGGTATTCCTGTACTTATTATTTCTATATCTCCTTCATATGTTCCTTCTTCTCCATTATAACCGCTCTTGTCTTCTTCTATTTTTGTTAATAGCCTCCATCCTGTATTTTTTGTGTACTTTTTATTTGTATATACATCTGTATATCCTACATCATATCGTACATAACTATTATCTATATATGGAGATTCTACTGTTATTGTACACGTAGCTTCGGTTTGTGATGATTTAGCTTTAACTTTTGCTACTCCTGCTCCTTGTGCTACTACTGTACATATCTTTTTTCCATCTCCACTTGGCGTTATTGTAAGCTTTGTATCTCCAGTTGTGTTTTCCCAATTCCATATTAAGTCTTCTGTTCCATCTACTTCTGCTGTTATTTCTAATTCATCTCCTTCATTTATTGTTGCTGTTGATGGAGTTAATTTTATACTTGTTACTGCTTCTACTTGTTTTACTGTTACATTACATTCTGCCGTCCTTCCTGAACATGTTGCTGTAACTTTTGCTGTTCCGGCTTGTTTTGCTGTTATTTTTGCACTTGTTCCTCCATCTTGTTCTTCTATTTCTATTGCTTCTCCTTCTTTACTCCATGTTATTTTTCCAGATATTCCTATTAATGTTGCTGTTAATGTTTCTTCTCCATTTGTAGTTTCTCCATCATGTGTTAATATCTGTAACTCTAAATCACTCTTACTTAATGCTATTCCATCTATTGCTGTTACTTTTCCATTTTCATCTATTTGGAATACATATCCGTCTAATTCTACTATTGCTGGGAGTTCTTCTATTGGGTTGTCTGTTAAACTCTCTCCTTCATGGGTTAATTCTGGAAGATGTGCTGCTAGATTTTTATTTAGCCCTTCCGCAGTTAATTCTTTATCTTCTAACAAAGTTTCTGCTATTTCTAACTCTAGTCTTTCTTTTGCATCTGCTTGATTTGTTTTTCTTGCTGCCTCTCTTGCATTTGTTAGTATTCCTCCCTCTCCTACTAACATTTGTATTGATATTCCCGCTAATATTAATAATACTATTATTGTTACTACTAATGCTATTAAGGTTATACCTTTGTTTTGTTTTAATTTTTTAGTTATTTTTTTTTTATTTCCTCGTTTATTTTCATTGATTTCCTCACTTTCTTCTTTTTTAAATTTTGTATATAACAATATATTTTTCTTTGAAGGTTGAGTTATCTTTACCACAAAAACCTATATTGCTATTAAAATAAATTATTTAAACATCACAAATAGACGGACTTAACTTGTATCAAACATCTCTGTTTTAATACCAGCTTTTCCGCCTATTTTTTTATTACTTTCATTTAATTTTTTATTTATTTTGTGAACATAAAGTGTGTATATTATATCAATTAATAAATCTATAACTTCAGTTAGTAAAGTATAACTCTCTCTCTCTCTCTCTCTCTCTCTCTCTCTCTCTCTCTCTCTCTCTCTACAGCCATGTGTATTTCACGTCTCATATGTATTTCTCCTTTCTCTTTTGCTTCTCTTTTTTCTTATTATTTATTACCTTAGTTCATTTTTTCAACTTTTTTTTTACATTTTTTTATTTTTCACAATTATACTATTATAAAATTTATTTTTTGTCAATTATTTTTTTAATTTTTTTATTTCTTTTTCCTTAAAAAAAAATAGATACATCATTTTTTATGTAATAATATTTTTATTTTTTCTCATATTAAAGATATGATGAACTTTTGTCATCAAAAATAGACGAAATTAACTTGTGTTAAATGCTTCATTTTGCATTTTAAATTTACAAGTTCTTCCGTCTATTTCTTATATTATATATTTTATTTTTCTCAATTAGTTATTTTAATTTTTCTATTTCTTCTTCCGTTAAACCTGTTGCCTCTGCTATTTGTTTTATTGGCATTTTCATTTCTAATAATTTTTTGGCTATTTTTATTTTTTCTTCCTTTTTGCCTTCAACTCTCCCAATAGCTTTACCTTTTTTCATGCCAACTACTTCAAATGTATTTTGGTCTCTTAAAAAACCTGCTCTTGCGTCTACCAATCTTTTAAAATCTGGGTCTGAACTTAAATATGCTAATTCTTCTTTTGCTTGCTTTAAGCAATCACTTTCTTCCATATGCTTTTCAACCTCCATACTTTTTGGATTTTCTATAAATTTTAACCATAGAGCAAGTTCATCTTTTTTGATATCTGTATTTCTTATTTTTGGTATCTCTAATATATGAAACTCTATATCTTTTGTTAGTATTTTATCTGGATGGTCTTTTTCTCTTAAATTCCATGTTGTATGATATTTTTCTAAATCTAATAGTGTGTCAATTTTATAATCTGCAATTAAGATTGATATACATGGCTTTAGAATATTATAATCATCTCCACTATTTATTTTTAGTGTATACATTTGCCCCCAATAGTCTAATAATCTTTTTTCCATATATTTATATGACACAACTTGAAGTTCTATATCACAATCGTCCCCATCATTAAACTTAGCTCTTATGTCTAGTCTTCCTGTTTTTGAGTCTATTCTATTTCCTAACATCCTTTTATTCAAATCTAAATTAACATTATTTACTTCTCTTTCTAGTATTAATGATAATAAATGCCCAGTTATTTTGCTATTTTTTTGATTACCAAAAAGCTCTTGAAATACTATATCATTTTTTAGTTCTAATAATGTTAGCTCTCCTATAATCCTCACCTCCTCGTTACTTGATTTTGCAATACTTTTAGTTCATTTTTTTGAAAATCATGTAACAAAAAAGTTTGAATTAATTTTTTTTGAATAAAATTTTCTATGACTTAAAAGCAATTTGCATTTTTATTATAATACTCCTCTTCGAACTTTGTCAATAGTTGACGTAAAATTTTATTTAACTATTTTTATTTTTTCATTAAAAAATTTTTACTCTACGATGTTTAGAAAAATTGCTTTACATAATTTTACATAATGCAGATATTCACATCTGTTTTTTTACCATGCCCAATTTTCAAAAAATGCTAGAAATTTTTAATAATTTCTAGCATTTTTGCATATATTTATTTTTTTATCTATTTGGCAAACATAAAGTATACGTGTGTACAGTCTCAAGGCTTTCAGCATGTTGCAATTTTAAATATTTCATTTTCCCTACTTCGTGTTTATTTATCATTTGTTTTCCTCCAAATATTTTTATTTTCGTTTCTTATTTTTTAATTTATTGTAAAGTTTGTTGTAAAGTTTATTGTAAAGTTTATTGTAAATCTAATAATATTTTCCAATAACCTTTTTTGTTTGCACCAATTCTTTCTAATACATTATTGTCTTTTAATTCTTTTATATTGGTAGCAATAGATTGTCTACTTACTTTTAATTTTTTAGCTATATCAGATTGAGTAATATTAGGTTGCTCTATTATTATATTTATAATTCCCTGTTGTATTTTACTTAATGGAAGCTTATTATTATTAAATTTCTTTTGATTTTTGTTTGATAAATCATAGGTTCCATAATTATTGTCATAATATGATGGTCTTAAAAAACTTGCTTCAAAGAACTCATCATATTGAAATTTAGGTTCTTTAAGTCCTGCATCTTCCATTAATTCTCTCATTCTTCCTATACCAGTTCCTGCTTTTTCTATATAATGTGTTCTTCTTAATAAATCTGCAATAATAGGATT
>CANRQH010000109.1 GCA_947632745.1 uncultured Clostridia bacterium
TTCTATATTTTTTCAAATTTATTCATTTGTTCCATTGCGAGGCACGAGCAATTTAGTACTATTGTTACTACTAACGCAATTAGAGTTATACCTTTACTTTGTTTTATTTTTTTGATATTAAATTTTTCTTTGTTTATTCTCATTAATTTTCTCCTTTATTCTTTTATTAATTTTATTATTTAAACACCATAAATAGACGGACTTAACTTGTGTTAAATGCTATTTCTTGCATTTTTAATTCACAAGTTCTTCCGTCTATTTTTTATATTATTTTTATTTGTTTTTTCATTTAGTAAACATAAAGTGTGTGTACAGTACCAAGGGTTTTAGGTTGTTTATTCATCTTTCGTTCCTCCGAATATTTTTATTTTCGATTTTTATATTATTATAAATTCTCTTTTTTGTCAATTAGTTATTTTAAATTTTCTATTTCTTCTTTTGTTAATCCTGTTACTTCGGCTATTTGCTTTATTGGCATTTTCATTTTTAACATTTTCTTAGCTATTTTTATTTTTTCGATTTTTTTACCTTTTTCCATACCAACTACTTCAAATGTATTTTGGTCTCTTAAAAAACCTGCTCTTGCGTCTACCAATCTTTTAAAATCTGGGTCTGAACTTAAATATGCTAATTCTTCTTTTGCTTGCTTTAAGCAATCACTTTCTTCCATATGCTTTTCAACCTCCATACTTTTTGGATTTTCTATAAATTTTAACCATAGAGCAAGTTCATCTTTTTTGATATCTGTATTTCTTATTTTTGGTATCTCTAATATATGAAACTCTATATCTTTTGTTAGTATTTTATCTGGATGGTCTTTTTCTCTTAAATTCCATGTTGTATGATATTTTTCTAAATCTAATAGTGTGTCAATTTTATAATCTGCAATTAAGATTGATATACATGGCTTTAGAATATTATAATCATCTCCACTATTTATTTTTAGTGTATACATTTGCCCCCAATAGTCTAATAATCTTTTTTCCATATATTTATATGACACAACTTGAAGTTCTATATCACAATCGTCCCCATCATTAAACTTAGCTCTTATGTCTAGTCTTCCTGTTTTTGAGTCTATTCTATTTCCTAACATCCTTTTATTCAAATCTAAATTAACATTATTTACTTCTCTTTCTAGTATTAATGATAATAAATGCCCAGTTATTTTGCTATTTTTTTGATTACCAAAAAGCTCTTGAAATACTATATCATTTTTTAATTCTAATAATGTTAGTTCTCCTATATTCATCACCTCCTCGTTACTTGATTTTGCAATACTTTTAGTTCATTTTTTGGAAAATCATGTAACAAAAAAGTTTGAATTAAGTTTTTTTGAATAAAATTTTCTATGACTTAAAAGCAATTTGCATTTTTATTATAATACTCCTCTTCGAACTTTGTCAATAGTTGACGTAAAATTTTTAAAAATTTTGTAAAATAAAAACCCCTTAGTTTAACTAAGGGGTTTGCATTTTTATATTTTTAATACTCCACCTATTGTCATACTTTGTTTTTGACTAGGTAACATTTGACTTCCACCTGTAATAACTAAAGTATCGCCTTTTTCAATAATTTCTTTATCTTGTAATTTTTGAAGTCCAGCTTCAATAGTTGCTTCAATATCTTTTTGACTTTCAACATATACTGGATGTACATTCCATGCTAAACCTAATTGACGGAATGTTCTCTTGTTATCTGTTATAGCTAAAATTGGGCATTCTGGACCCATTCCTGCTAATCTTCTTGCTGTATTTCCTGTATTTGTATAACATACTATTGCATCTGCATTTATTTCTTTTGCTGTTACACAAACTGAATAAATAACTTTGTTTTGATAATCAGATAGATCTAAGCATTCTTTCTTTTCTTCAAATCTTTTCCAATAATGTATTTCTGGTTCAACTCTGTTTGCTATTTTAACCATTGTGTGAACACATTCTACTGGGTAATCTCCTTGTGCACATTCACCTGAAAGCATTATAGCACTTGTTCTATCAAATATAGCATTTGCAACATCTGATACTTCTGCTCTTGTAGGTAGTGGTTGATGTGTCATTGACTCTAACATTTGTGTTGCTGTTATTGCAGGTTTGCTTACTTTATTTGAGCTTCTTATAATTCTTTTTTGCATTATTGGTGGTTCTGTAAAGTCTGTTTCTGTTGCCATATCTCCACGAGCTATCATTTGGGCATCAGCTAAGTCTATAATTGTATCTATGTTTGATATTCCTTCTACATTTTCAACTTTTGTAATTATTTGAACGTCTTTTCCACCATTTTCGTCTAAAACTTTTCTTACTTGATTTATGTCATCAGCATTTCTTGTAAATGAAATTGCAACGAAGTCATATTCATGTTCACATGCTGTTTTTAAGTCTGCATAATCTTTTTCTGCTAATCCTGGTAATCTAATTGTTGTTCCAGGTAAATTCATAGTTTTTCTACTTCCTAAACCGTTTCCATGAACTACTGTACATACTATATCTTTATTTACTATTTCATCAACTCTTAATTCTATTGCACCATCATCTATTAATATTTTTGTTCCTGGCTTAACGTCTTTATATAATTCTTTATATGTTACAGAAACTTTTTCTTCATCTCCTGTAATATCTTCATTTACTAATGTGAATTTTTGTCCATCTTTTAATTCTATTTTTGTATTTTTACCAGTATAAAGCATTCCTGTTCTGATTTCTGGACCTTTCATGTCTAAAATCATTGGAATAGGTAAATCCATTTCTTCTCTTAATTTTATTATAGTTTCTGATTTTTCTTTTTGTTCTTCCCAACTTCCATGTGAATAATTAATTCTACATACATTTAATCCTTCTTTAAATAATACATCTAGTTTATTCTCACTAGCTGGTCCTATTGTTCCTACAATTTTTGTTTTTCTTAATTTCTTCATCTTAATATCTTCCTTCCTTTTAAATTTGCCATATCTTTTTTGGCAACAAAGTGTATTATATCACAATTTGTTTAAAATATTCAATACTTTTTGCTAAATTTTTATAAATTATTACAAAATTATTCTTGTTATACTTTCCACTTTGTTTGTTTTATCATTTATTGTAAACATTACACTATTAAACATTGCTTCTTTTCCATCTGCTATTTTGTATCTTTCAGGTAAAGCTGTTGTAAATCTTTTTAATGCTACATCTTTATCCATACCTATTACAGAATCTTTTGGTCCTGTCATTCCAATGTCTGTAATATATGCTGTTCCTTTTTCTAAAATTTGCTCATCTGCTGTTTGAACATGAGTGTGTGTTCCAAATAATATTGTAATTTCACCATCTAAATAATATCCCATAGCTTTTTTTTCAGCTGTTGCTTCTGCATGAAAATCTACAACAATTATGTCTACATTATTTTTTATTTTATTTATTATATTTTTTCCAACTTCAAATGGGTTATCTGTCATAATATTCATTTCAGCTCTACCAAGTAAGTTTATTACTGCTATTTTTTTATTGTTTACAGTATAAATATTATAACCTTTTCCACAAACTCCTTTTGGGTAATTTGCAGGTCTTATTAATTTTGGTTCATTTATAAATTTAAAAATGTCTTTCTTCCCCCAAGTGTGATTTCCCATTGTTACACAGTCTGCACCACTTGATAGAATATCTTTAAAATTACTTTCTGTAATTCCCATTCCTTCTGCCGAATTTTCTCCATTTACAACAATAAAATCGATTTTATTTTGTTCTTTTACTTTTGGCAATTTTTCTTTTAATTCTTTTATTCCAATTAGACCTACTATATCGCCTACAGCTAAAATATTCATTTCTATCCTTCCCTTCTAATTTTTATAAAATAGACATTTTAAGTCTATATTATAAATTGTTTTTATTTCCATAGTTTTAATTTTTTACCCATTTATTTTACTACAAAACACTTTAAAAATCAACCTAGAAAAAAGTTTTTGCTTATATAAGTGTATTTAATTCACGATAAATTTCAATTTGTATAAAAAATAAGAAAAATCAAGATTTTTCTTTCTAAGAGTTGCTAACGCAACTCTTTTTCTGTTATAATAATTTTA
>CANRQH010000110.1 GCA_947632745.1 uncultured Clostridia bacterium
CCCGCCTTAGCCGTAAGATGCTAGAGAATTTTTAATAACCTGCTCCTAACAAACAGGTGGGTGCCGACCTTGATACTTGTGGGCTTCTTACGACATTTGAAGAAGTAAGCATGCACGCCATATCAAGAGATAAGCCCCTCTTAAAACTTGTAGGTTCTAAAAATTCAGCCTTCACGTACTACGCAGGGTAGTTTGATATTTTATTTAATTATTTATATATATAATAACACTTTTTTTATGATTTTTCAAGTTTAAAATCTGTTGTATTTTATTAAAAAATGCCTTTATATTATTATTGCTCTTTCTTTATCAGTTATACTAACTTATACACTTAATTTTATTTTCTACTTTCGTGACAAATAAAGTATATTATTTGATATTCTTTAGAAATATTTTTTAATAAATTAATTGCATTTTTGGTTTTTGCTTTATCTAAATTTACAAATGGATCATCGAGTATTATAAATGGTTTTTCTTTTTCAAATAAGCTATCTATTAAGCTAAGTCTCATGCAAAAATAAATTAAATCTTTATATCCTGTACTAAAATATTTTAATTCCTTATTTGAACCTTGTTCATTTATTTTTACATTTAAATTAACATCTATATTTGCATTTAATTCTGTATTATCAATTAATTTTAAATTTTTTATAAAGCTTTGCTCCATACCGCCTAGATAATGTGATGAAAATTTATCTTTAGCTGTTTCTAATAATTTTTTTGTTTTTTCTAAAATACTACATTCATCTTGCATTTCTTGTATGTTTTGGTTCAATTCTTCTAAGTCATTTTCTACTTCAAAAACTGTATCTAAGTTACTTTCTATTATTTCTATTTGATTTTTATTGTAATTTTTTTCATCATTTAATTTGTTTATTTCTTCATTTAAGGTATTTATTTTTTCTTCAATTTCCTCATGTTTTAGATCATCTTGATTTTCCTGTGACTTTATTTCTTGAATATTATTTTCTTTCTCATAATCTTCTTTTATTTTTAATTTTTCTTTATAATCTTCGTTTTGTATTGCATACTCATTTTTCTTCATTTTCATTTCTTGTGCATAATTTACATATCCTTCATCTACTTCTGGAAAATAGTCTAATAAATATTCTTTAACTGTGCTTTCAAGTTCTGAAAATTTATTTACCATTTCAGTTTGTTTTTGAAACATATAATCCATATTATCTTTTAAATCTATATATTTCATATATTGAGTTTTTATTTCTGTTAACTGCAAAATCATGTCTTCATCAGGTTCATCTTCTGAATATACATCAATAAAATCAAAAATATCTTTTTGAAGATGAGCTTCTTCATCTTGCAATTTGTTTAAGAAATCATTGTCATCTTTAAATTGTTCTTCTTTCTTTAAAAATTCCTTATGTTTTTTATTATAAAAAATATTTTTTATTAAAAATATGAAGAAAAATGCTCCACCTGCAATTAGAGTAGGCAATGTAATATTAGTTAAGCCTTTTAAAAATGTTGCTACAGCAATTATTATAAAAATTATTGAAATCATGCATATAAAAAGATTTATTGTATGGGATTTTTTTATTTTTTTATTGCTTTTTGCTATTTCTTCTGTTTCAGTGTCTACTTTTTGCTTATTTATTTCAATTTTATTTTTTATTTCGTTTAAATTATTACATTTTGAAATTTTTTCGTTTATTAGTTGCTCTGAAATTGGTTTTTCTTGAAATAATTCTTTTAAATTTTCAATTTCACTCGATTTTTCTGGTGATACCTCATAATTTTTTATTTCAATTTTGCACCTTTCTATTAGCATACATTTTTCTATTAATGTTTCTATTTCATCATCTGTTGGCATTCCACTTTCAAAAAACTTGCCTAAGTTGTCTAGTTTTTCTTTACTCTCTAATACATTTTTTTCTAGCATTTCATAATTTTTTATTTTTTCTTTTTTTGTTTCTGTTTCCATGCTTAATGTCATTAATTTTTTTAATTCATCTTGCTCTTTTTGCTTTTCTTTAATTTGCTCATTTATTTCGTTATTTTGATTTTTTCTTTCTTGGAGACTTTTTTCATCAACTTTGCTTTGTTCAAGCTTTTTTTCTAGTTTTGTTCTTTCCTCAATTTTTTCGTTTATTTCTCCTCTGCCACCTGTTTTTTTGTAGTTTTTTATTGCGTCTTCTAATCTCTTTAGTGCTTGTTCAGAAGTATTTACATCATTTTCGCTTTCTAAAATATTGCCTAATTTTGCACTTATGCTATCATTCATAGATGTTTCAATATTTTGACCAAAAACAAAAGTGCTTCTTTCAAATGCATCTTTATTTAATTTAAATATTTCTTCTCCAATATTTGATGTATAATCATTGCTTTCTAAATTTGTTGATAAATCATATAATTTAAATGTATCATCTGCTTCTTTTTTTCCAAAAAATCTTTCTATTTTGTACTCTTTGTTATTTACTTCAAATTCTACATTTCCACCATATGCACCACCTTGCCATGGTTCATATTTTTTTCTGTCTATTAAAATTTTGGTATTTCTTTTGGCTTCTAATCCATAAAACATAGCTTTTATAAAACATGCAAATGTTGTTTTTCCAAAACCATTATCTTCTTTTATAGTATTTAGGCCATCTTCAAATTCATAGTCAAAGTTTGATAATTTTCCAAAATTTTCTATATGACATCTAAGTAATTTCATTAGTTTATCTCCTCTCCTGATAGCGCTTTTATTCCAGTTGTTATTATTTTTCTTTGTTCTTCTTCTGATAATTTTTGTTCTAATACTAATCTTATAAATTCCCCTTTAAGAGATACATCATTTTCATATGTCATATAATCTATTTTTAATGATGTTTCATCATATATTTTTGCAAAGTAATATAAATTTTTATATTTTTTTTCTAAATATGCTATATCTCTTTCTGAATCTATTTCTACTTTTCCGGTTAAAATTATTTTTATTAATGCTTCTTTTTCAATGTCTTTTAGCTTTTCGTCTATTTTATTTTCTACATCCAAAGTGGTTGAAGTTCCAGTTACATCAACTTCTATTTCATATAAGTGCCTTCCAGCAAATGGAATAAATTTTGATGTTATTTTTGATTTTTCTTCATCTATTTCTAATAAAACAAATCCTTTTTCTCCACACTCGTCAAATCCTCTTCCTTCTAAGCATCCAGAATAGCAATATATTCCTCTTGTATCTAATTTACCTTGTTTAAATGTATGAATGTGTCCAAGTGCTAAATAATCTATATTTTTGTTTTTAAGTTCTTTTAAATTTATTATTTCTGCTTTATCTTTTGCATCATAATTTGATTCTTGCCCATGTAATGTTACTATATTTATATCACTTTTATTTAACATTAAAGATTTGTATATTTCATAACTATCTAATTCACCAAATTCTATACCTGAAATCGTTATTTTACCATATTTATAGGTCGTCCACTCTTTAGAGTTGAATAGTTTTAAATTTGAAGGGATGTTTTCTATGTCTTCTATGAAACTTATTTCATCATGATTTCCTTTTAAATAGATAAAATCTATTTCTGGATGTGAATTTATGCTGTCTAATACTATATTTTTTGCTTTTACTGTTATATTTTTTTTATCAAACATGTCTCCTGCAATTAAAATTATTTTTACTTCATTTTCTGTAGCATATTTTACCATGTTTTGGTATGTTATTAATATTTCATCTCTACGCTCTTTTGCTTTTTTTCCATCTAAGTTTGATTTCATTTTTGAGTCTAAATGTAAATCACTACAGTGAATTATTTTCATCATATGTAACCTCCTTTACATTATTATACATATTCTACTATATTTATAAAAAAATAGCAAGATTTTTTCTTGCTATTTTTTAGGGTTCTTATGAAAATATGTTACAATTCACAGCCGACATAAAAAAGCGCCCTAAATAGAGAGATTAAAAATCTCCCTATTTAGGGCATATTTAATAAAACCAATTTTTATTTTGGGTCATTATTATTTTCTAATATTTCTTTTAATGTATATGGTTTTCCTAGACTTAGCATCAATAATG
>CANRQH010000111.1 GCA_947632745.1 uncultured Clostridia bacterium
GTTTCCTTTATAAATTTTGCTGATGTAGTTGGTGCAACTTTACCAGGAAGTGCCAAAGCCCATATAAATTTTAATCCCATACTTATTGCCTTTTTACTATCAATACCACCTGGACTTGATGCTAAATCTATAAGTAAAACATCTGGGTCCATATGTTTCAATTCTCTTTCTCCAATTATAGTTTGAGGTACAGTATTTATAATTATATCAAAATCTTTTAAATCATAAAGCATATCATTTATATTTAAACTCTTATATCCATATGCTTTTATCCAAGCTAAATCTGAAATTTTCCTTGCACTACATGTTACATTACTAGATAATAAACTAAATTTATTAGCAACTATTTTTGCAACTCTTCCAAATCCTAAAATTAAAACTCTACTCCCTTGTAAAATATTGTCAGTGTTTTCTATTGCAACTTTTATAGTTCCTTCTGCTGTAGCTATTGTATTTAAAATTGCAAGTTCTTCTCTTTGCATAACATCAAATACATCTAAATATTTATCTTTTAATTGTTCTTTGACAGAGACAGCTATGTTTCCTCCCATAAATATTTTTGTTTTATTGGTTTTAATCAAATCTTCTATTAAAATTTTGTTTTCTGAAAAAGGAGTATTTATAGTTTCTCCATTACTAGAAAAAGGAACTGGTGCAATAATAACTTGTGCTTTATCGATAGCTGTTTTAAGTGAATTGCATTTTTCTATTCCTTCATCGTCTAAAATTTCATCAGAATTTTCTTGAGCAAATGAATAAACTTTATTTCCATCTTCAGATAGCATTTTAGCTAGTCTAACACTTCTTAAATCTCCACCTAATACTAAAAATCTATGTTTCATAAGAATCCTCCTATATATTATTATATAAATAATTTTATTTTTTAAACCTAAAATTATGCTAAAAAATATTTTTAATAAAAGCTCTAAAAAGGGTACGGATATAATTAATTTAAAGATAAAAAATGTGCGACCAAAGAGTATATTAAAAGTTCTTAACTAAAATGAACTGAGGAAGCGCGAAGAATGTAGCGAGAGGCTCAGTTTATTTTAGTTTAGAACTTTTATATGCTCGTAGGAAAGCCATTTTTATCTGCAAATTAATTATATCCGTACCCTTTTAAATATTTTTTATCATTTAATTTATAATATATTTTTCTATTATTTCTTTAATCCTTTCATATTTTTTAGTTAAATACAAATAACCAATTAATCCTTCAAATGCAGTTGAATAGGTATATTCTTCTATATTAGAATTTTTTGGCAAATGATGATTATTTGCATTTCTTGCTCTTCTTACAATATCTTTTTCTTCATCTGTTAAATCTTCATAAAAGCTTTTCAAAAAATTTGCTTGAGCTCCTGCCTTTACATATTTTATTGTCTCTATATGTAACCTATGTGGATTAAGTTTAGTTGTTTCAACTAAATAAGTTCTAATGTAAAGCTCATAAATACAATCTCCAATATAAGCCCAAACTAAAGGTGGCATTTGATTTATATCTTGAAGTTCTTTTTTTATTGGCATAAATTCTTCTATATTCAATTTTTACATCCTTTCTACTTTTTCAACTGTTATTTTTCCCAATTTGCTAGACCTAAAATCATCTATTATAATTTTTGAAGTTTTACTATCATCAATTTTTCCGCCTGAAATAATACATCCTCTTTTTCTTCCAATTTCCTGCATAATTTCATATATGTTTACATTTTCAGGTTCTTGTCTTGAAAGTATTTCTTGTACATAATCTTTGCTTAGTTTATATCTTTCTAAAACATTTTCCATATAATTTTCAAGTAAAAATTTTAATAATTGATAGGCAACTTCAATATTTGGAAGTATTTCATCTTTTATTGTTCCGCAAAATGATAAGTTTAAAGCAACTTCTTCACTTTCAAACTTAGGCCATAAAACACCTGGTGTGTCCAATAACTCAATTTTATCATTTACTCTAATCCATTGTTTTTTCTTTGTAACTCCAGGCTTATTTCCAACTTCTAAACTTGTATTTTTAGAAACTCTATTAATAAATGAAGATTTACCTACATTTGGAATACCGAAGTACCATTGCTCTTATCTTTTTGCCAACTCTTCCTTTTTTGGCATATTCTTCTAATTCACTTTCCTTTAGTTTTTCTACCTTTTCTAAAGCTTCATTAATTCCTTTTCCAGTATTACAATCTGCAAGTATAGCTGTTTGTCCATTTTTCTTAAAATATTGTACCCATAAATCATTTTCTTTTTTATCTGCTAAATCACTTTTATTTAAGACTATTATTTTATCTTTATTTTTTGTAATTTCTGCAATATCAGGATTTTGGCTTGATACCGGAATTCTACTATCTAAAATTATAATTACAATATCTATTAATTTTAAATCTTCTATAATTTGTTTTCTTGTTTTTGCCATATGCCCCGGATACCAAGACGGTACAACTTTTCTAAACACCTTTTCCGATGAATTAATATTCTCTTTTTTATCTACTTTATTTGCCAAATTATTCACTCCATTTCTTATTGTATACAACTTCTTTTACATTGTAAATTTATCAAAAAAGTTCTTCATCATGAAAATTTCCATTACTATCTGTATGTACATTCATAAAACATTCTTCACACATACAATCATATAATTCATATTCTTCTTCAGATATTTTTTTAAAGCACATTTCACATTCAAATTCTTCTTCGTCATCAATATATCTATTTTCACTATCTTCATCTATCTCATCTTCTATTGCCTCGTCTTCAGTTAGGACTTCTTCATCCATTGTTATTGGTTCATAAGGTGTGATATATCCCTTTGATTTATCATATACTCCTTTTTCATTTGTATTATAGTTATTTGTATCTTTATTATTTTTTTCAATAATTTTGTTAATTTCTTCAGTCCTATCTTTTTGTTCTATATCAATAAATTTTACTATAAATATTCCTATTATTAAAAATAAAATTATTCCTCCAACAAAAGTAGGTACAAAACTTGCAATTATTATATATACCACTGTATATAATATAAAACACAAAAAACTATTACAATTATATAATTCTAATAATCCTACTCCAAAAGGAAAAAGAGTACCAAATATAATACCATGACTTATACTTATATTATTGTCTTTACTATAAATGTAACCCAAATAACCAAATATTCCTGCAATTAGTAAAATAATTATAAGTGCTCCTAATAATTTACTTAAGTCATTAGAAATAAGTTCTTTTTTTATTTCTAATTCAGATTTTTCTTTTTTATTACTTTTCATATTCATTTTTCCTTAATATATAATTTTCATATAAGAGCTTTAAATTATGCTATTATTTTAATATACTTTTATATTTTAACACAAAAGCAAGCAATTTTCAACTGTTTGCTTGCTTACATAAATTATAATTAATAATTTCTATATTGGTTTTTATCTGCTCTTTCATCCAATTTTCTATCATATTTTTCTTCTTGGAAAAACCAATCTGTTTTTTTGTCTTTTGGGTCTTTTGCTGCAACTTTGTTAAATAATAAATTTAATAATACACACACTGCTAAAATAACTCCTACAAATGCAACTAATCCATTTTGCATAACACTCATGTCTAATGTCTCTCCAGATAATAATGATGGCAAAAGGTTAGATAAAATATATCCGCCAAAATAATATCCATATGCAATTAGATATATTATACCACCGAATTAACATTCTTCTTAATACTAAAATCATACATAATATTGCAACAAATAATAATATAATTTCAATTGTATAGTTAAATGCTATAAATCCTCCAAAGTCTTTTTCATATTGTGCCTCAAATGCAACAATTACCCTAAATAGCCAAAAAAATATCATAAAAAATACAATTAACCATGATGATAAACTTTTCATATCTTTCTACCTTCCTTTTTTCATATTTTTCTATTTTTATTTATTAAATGGATAAAAAACTTAGGCAACATTATTGTCGCCTAAGTCTATTACTCATCGCTGTCGACAAAGTCGAACTCATCTTTAAATTTATCTTTAAATATATTA
>CANRQH010000112.1 GCA_947632745.1 uncultured Clostridia bacterium
AAGTTGCTATCGAGTTCGCGACAAATACGCCTCTTGGGACTTTCACCCTAGATTTATGACGTGCCCGTCATACCGCAGAAAAAGCGCCACGCTAGTGGCGCCACGCTAGTGGAATTTTTGTATCTTACCTTTTCAAGATAGATACAAAAATTCCACTTTAGCGTATTTCATTCGCTAAATAACCTGTAGCTCTAACTACACGACTTCGTTTAGCTCCTCTACTTATATAATTTATCGCTATTAGAGTTCAGACCTACATGTAAAGTGTGGCCCTAGAACAGTAGTAGTCATAAGTGTACGTAGGACTGTAGTAGTTGCGATAACTAGGTGAATTGCTGTCGTCGTAAAGGCCTCCCCTGACAACTCGACCGTAGGTGTTGCTGGCCTCTAATGTCCATTCTCTTGAATTTCCAAGTAGGTCATATACATTATTTAAGATATCTGTGCTTTCTACTCCTTCTGAATTTCCTTTTCCTGTTATTCTTGTTGTATTTTTGTCATGTCCAGATATTGTTGAACTTCCTACAGAGATACCATTTCTTGCCATCCAGTTCATCATTGCGTCATATTGACTTCCCCATATCATACTACTACTTACACTCTTTTGTTTTCCTATGCTTTCTGCAAATGCTTTTTGCATTTTATAATAATCATACCAATGATTTGTCAATGTGTCATTTTTTGCAGATGGTTTTCCTTTTTTGTATTCTGCTTTTCCTTCATTATTTTTACTCATCTCATATCTTGCTACGTAAAATCCTTTATACTTATCTACACTTTCTATCATGTTATCAAAATCAGCTTGCATTTGTTTTCCAAAATCTTCAACAGTACTAAAATCTCCCTCATCTCCTGCTTTTGAAAAATTAGCTGCATCATATTGTGTTCCTGCTACAGTTGTCATTGGTGCCCACGTATCAGCAGAATTTCCTGTTACCAAACTAGGCTCTCTATAAGAAGTTGTTCCTACATTATAATCTGATTTGTATGTTGCTGTTGTTCCACTAAATGTGTATAACATTCCTCTGTAATATTCTGTGCCACCTGTCTCAGGGTAAGTATATTTTGTTGCCATTGGGGTATATGTTCCACTTGTAACTTCTTTTCCTTCTTCAAATATTACGTCTGGCACTGGCACCCATACAAATTGATTGCCTCCTAGTGTGTTGTCTAAATCGTCTTCTTCGACATCTGATATTACAACTCCTGTGCTTTCTGTTCCACCTACAAAATCAAAGCCCTTTGGTACAGGAATTACATTTCCTGCCTCATCTAAAGTTGGGTCAACTTTACCTTTATCCCAACTTTTTCCTGCTGGTACATCTACTATATCTCCTGCCTTTGGAGCATGTGGAAAGTTTTGGTTATATACATCTGTTATGTCTATATCGTAATCTCCATATTGAGGTAATGTATGAAGACTATCTATACTTGCTAAGTCTTCCCATTTTTCGTCATCTGCATCAGGGATATTGTCTGCATTAAAATATCTTTTTAAAATTTCTATTAACTTTTCCTTACTTATATCTCCTGAATTGTCTTTCATTTGTTCTTCGAGTATATCCATTTGTACTTGTTCTTTTATATCTGCTATATCTGTCATTTCTCTTGCTTTTCTTGCATTTTGTAATATTCCACCTTCTCCTGTTAACATTGCAATTGATACTCCTGCTAATATTAATAAAACGATTATGGTTACGACTAACGCGATTAATGTTATACCTTTGTTTTCTTTGTAAACTTTTTTCTTAAATGTTCCTTCCATCTTTTTCCCCCTTTTTTTTTAAACGATTTTTTTCGTTTTTTATTTTTTCAAAATACAAACATAAATATAAAAAAGAGTATTTTTTAGGCTTTTTTGTAGAATATTTGGTTTTCAATGTACTTTTTCTTATATTCTGTTTGTACTTTTTTCAATATGATTATATCATTTGCATTTTTCTTTGGCAAGTGTTTTTATATTATTTTTAACATTATTTTAAATTAGCTTCAATATAGCTCTTGGCAGTCTCATAACCTCTCTTGTACAAATAATCACTTTGACTTTTTTCAAGTAATCCGACTTTTTTGGTTGTTATTGTAATTAAATTATCTATTCCCTTTAATTCATAATTTAAAAGCTCATGTTCCATCAAATTAATCGACCTTACTGCTACTTCTATCATATTTTCACAATAATTTTCCTTATTATTCTCAGCTCCAAAATTTATACCTAAAACTTTGTCTGCACCTATTTGTTTTAATTCTCTCCATGCAACATTTTCTCTAACTCCTCCATCAACTAACTGAAAATTTTTATATTTATATGGACAAAACACTCCTGGAAAACCGCAACTACTTCTAACTGCTACATCAATTGGTGCATCAACTACATATTTTATTTCATCAGATATTTCTCTTCTTGTTTCTTTTGATGAAAATATTATTACCTCTCCATTTTGAAGATTTACAGCTGGTATTACTATTGGCATTTTTATTTGATTCATTCTTTCTATTTTATTTTCTTTACATATATCTTTCATAGCTTGTGTTAAAACATTTCCACTATTTAAACCATCTACAATTATTTTTCCTTTAAATATAAGTCCATAGACTATTTTTAATATGTTTTTTCTATCTATATATCTTAATTTACTTATGTATTTTTTTAAAATTTCATTCATTTCCTCACTTTTATAGCCTAATGCGTATAAAGTAGCAATTATACTACCTGATGATGTTCCTGCAACCATATCGAATTTTATATTTTTTTCTTCTAAAGCTTTTAATGCACCTATATGAGCAAATGCTTTAATTCCACCACCTGAAAAACATAACCCTCTTTTTGCCATAACATACCCCCAAAATACAAAATTATTAATATTATATTAATTTTTTATAGTTTGGTGTGTAATAGATTGTAAGAAATTAAAATATTTCCAAAAAGAGAGAGTATATTTATTATTTATACTAAATCCTCCATAGCAGGGCCATTGTCAAAACCTGCGGTCCTTCCCGATGAAGAATGGCTCGGTTTTGACCCCTGCGAAGTGATTGGAACTGTCGGATTATATTATAAATAATAAATATACTCTCTCTTTTAATTTTATTTTTTTATATTGTTTTATTTTATTCAATTATAAATAACATTTTAATTTTTCCACACTATCTTCTTGCATTTTTACAAAATCATCAAGTAATGCATGAATATCTTGATTTATATCCGGATTTTGATTTAATAATCTTCTTCCTTCAATAATTCCCATATTTGTTCCATTAAGTAAAAGTTCAGATAAATTTGAATTACTTTTATCATTCATAGCTTTCATTTGAACTCCCCACCATGTCATAACTTTATTCATGGCACTTGTTTCATGAGGTTCCTTTTCATAAGTATAATTTTCATATAAATCATTTGCTCTTCTTGAAATATCTTTATATTTGTTATATTCTAAGTCTAATGTTTTCTTAAAATTTTCATCTCCTACTTTTTTTACTATAAATTCTATAGCATCCATTCCCATTGTTGCACCTTTATTAACTTCATCTAATACATTTAAGTCATTTTCTTGCATAAAATTTTCCTCCTTAAAATAATATTTATTAGTTATTGTCTACAATTTAAAGAAAAAAATACATGTAAAAAAAATTAAAATAACAAAATTTTGAAGAAAAAATTCAAAAATTTACTAAAAACTATTGACAAGTTAGTAAAAACATAGTATACTAACAAATGTTGATATTTGGTCGTTTAGCTCAGTTGGTAGAGCATCTGCCTTACAAGCAGGGGGTCATAGGTTCGAGCCCTATAACGACCACCATATTATTTTATGGCCTGGTAGTTCAGTTGGTTAGAATGCCGCCCTGTCACGGCGGAGGTCGACGGTTCGAGCCCGTTCCAGGTCGCCATATAAAAGATATCTAGTAATAGATATCTTTTATAAAATAAATATAAATTAAATATATGGCTTCATAGCTCAGTTGGTAGAGCAGAGGACTGAAAATCCT
>CANRQH010000113.1 GCA_947632745.1 uncultured Clostridia bacterium
TTTACCAGATGGGATTCTCACCCATTATATATTAAATGCCGAACAGGCGCACTGTGTGTGTACAGCCTCAAGGGTTTGAACATTCATATTATTATAACTATTTATTTCTTTCACTTTTTGTTTATTCATCTTTTGTGTCCTCCATCTTTTATTTTCATTTTTTATACTATAATAAAATGTATTTTTTGTCAATCATTTTTTTATTTTATATGCATTTTTTCCTCTTCTATTACTTATATGTGTCAAAAAAGGACGTCCTCATTGGCAATTTTATTTTACTAATCTTTCTGTTTCTTTAGCTATCATAAGCTCTTCGTTTGTTGGAATAACATAAACTTCTATTTTTGAATCTTGAGTTGATATTCTTTTTTCTTCTCCACGCATATTGTTTTCATCTATATCTAATTTAACTCCCATAAATTCTAGTTTTTCGCATATCCATTTACGTATATTTATTTGATTTTCTCCAACACCGCCAGTAAATATTATAGAATCTATTCCACCCATTGCTACTGCATATTTGGCAATATAACTTGCAATTGCATATATAAATTCTTTTATTGCAATTTGAGCTCTTTCATTATCTGTATAAGATGCTGCTTCTATTTCTCTAAAGTCTGGTGCTAAACCTGAAATTCCTTGAACTCCAGATTTTTTATTTAACACAGCTTCTACTCCATCTGCAGTTAAATTTTCTTTTTTCATTAAGAATGTTACAACTGATGGGTCTAAATCTCCTGACCTTGTAACCATTGGAATTCCACCTAATGGAGTAAGTCCCATTGATGTGTCTATTGATTTTCCTCCATCTATTGCACATATGCTAGATCCTTGACCTAAATGGCATGTAACTATTTTTAAATCTTTTATATCTCTATTTGTAATTTCAGCCAATCTATTTGATACATACATATGTGATGTTCCATGGAATCCATATTTTCTTATTCCATATTTTTCATAATATTCATATGGTATTGGATATATATAATGTTCTTTTGGCATTGTTTGATGGAATGCAGTATCAAATACTCCTACCATTGGTTTTCCTGGCATAACTTTTTTACATGCTTCTATTCCCATTATTCCTGCTGGATTGTGAAGTGGTGCTAAGTCTGTACATTCTTTTAATACTTCTACAACATTATCGTCTATTACAACAGACTGGGTTATTTTTTCTCCTCCATGAACTAGTCTGTGTCCTATAGCATTTACTTCGTCTAAACTATCTATTACTTTATATTCTGGGTTTATTAATTGTTTTAAAGTAAAGTCTATTGCTTCTGTGTGGTCCATTGCAACATGCTCTATTGTTACTTTTTTTCCACAAGCTTTATGTGTAATAAATGCTTCTTTTTCTCCTATCCTTTCATATTTTCCAGAAGCTAAAACCTCTTCTGTCTCCATGTTAATTAATTGGTATTTTAGTGATGAACTACCACAGTTTAATACTAATATTTTCATTTTGTTTCCTCCTTAAAAAAATTTTCTTGTGCTTGAACCGCTGTTATTGCCACAACTCCTGCAATGTCCTCTGCTGAGCACCCGCGTGATAAATCATTTACAGGCTTTGCAATTCCTTGGCAAAGTGGACCATATGCTTCTGCTTTAGCCAACCTTTGAACCAATTTGTATGCAATGTTTCCCGCATCTAAATTTGGGAATATTAAAACATTTGCTTTTCCCTCTATTTCGCTTTCTGGTGCTTTTGATTTTGAAATTTCTGGTATTATAGCACTATCTACTTGTAACTCTCCATCTGCTTTTAGTTCTGGTGCTTTTTGTTTTAAAAGTTTAGTTGCTTCTATTACTTTTTCTGTTAATTCTGATTTTGCACTTCCTTTACTTGAATATGAAAGCATTGCAACTTTTGGCTCTTTTCCTATTAATTGCTTAAAGCTTTTACTTGAAGATATTGCAATTTCTGAAAGTTCATCTGAATTTGGATTTTCGTTTAATCCACAATCTCCAAATACAAATACTCCATTTTCTCCATATTCACAATCTGGCACACACATTACAAAAAATGCTGAAACAAGTTTTGTACCTTGTGCTGTTTTTAATATTTGAAGTGCTGGTCTTAGAGTATCTGATGTTGAATGTGCTGAGCCAGATACTAAACCATCTGCTTCGTTTCCTTTTAGCATCATCATTCCAAAATATATTGGTTCTTTCAAAAGTTCTTCTGCCTTTTCTATTGTCATACCTTTTTCTTTTCTTAATTCATACAGTTTTTGTATATACTCTTCTTTTTTGGTAGAAGTTAAATTATTTATAATTTTTACACCTTCTATATTTATGTTATTTTCTTGAGCTTTAGCTGTTATTTTTTCTTCTTTTCCAATTAAGATAATATTTGCATATTGTTCTTTTAATACTTGCTCAGTTGCTCTTAATACTCTTAATTCTTCTGCTTCTGGAAGAATTATTGTTTTTATATCTTGCTTTGCTCTTTGTTTTATTTGTTCTATAAATTGCATTTTTTATACCCCCTTTTTATATTTTTATTTTATATGTTTTACTTTTTTATAACTTGCTATTTAAATCACTTTTTTTCTTATTAATTATATGTTCTTTTTCATTATTTTGAAATTTTGATATCTTGTATTTCCATTACTATCTACTATCCATAAATAATAATTTACATTAATATCTAAAGATGCTGTTATAACTATTGGTTCAGTTCTTGGTGCATAAGTTGATGTTTCATTGCTAGTTTCCTGAGATGTTTCATTTCTATTTAATAAATTGTCCCATACAACATTATTTGGTAAAACAATTCCTCCTGAATCATTATTATTATCGTTATTATTGTTGTTATTGTTGTTGTTGCTATTATTGTTCTGAGATGGGTTTGGTTCAACATGAACAAAATCATATGGTGCATAGCTTGCCGTTGTAATTTGCCATCCTGCTATATCAATATCTTTGTTTAATGTAATTTTAACACCATTATTCATATTTCCATTCCAATTTGCTGGAACTTCTATATTGGTAATAATATTTCCTTCTGCAATTTCTGCTATACCTTCCTCTGGGAAGCAATCAACTAATATTTCTAATTCTCCAATGTTTCCTAAATTATCTTCTGCATAAACTTTATATCTTCCATTTTCTGTTACTTGTCTTGAACCATTTTCTTTAGACCAAGTTATTTTATCCCAGCTAAATGGACTGTCATACATACCTACTTCACTATCTTCTGCAGTTACATTTATTGTTACATAACCTTGTGATAATGTATTTTGATCAATCGTGTATGCAATTTGTGGTGGAGTATTATCAATTTTATCAATATGAATTGATTCGCGAGTAGTATTTCCAGCAGTATCTTGTATCCATATATAATATGTTCCATTTTCTGTAATATCATAAGTTGTATCTAAATTAGGTGTAACCTCTTCTAAAACCTTCCATTCTTCTTCTTTTACTTCATTTTCATTTTGAGTTACAGCCCACGACTTTATTCTAATGTTATCTTCTGCAACAATTTTTACTTGTTTTATAACTTCCCAATTTTCATTTTCATATTTAATTTCTTTAAATTGTGGTGCATTTTTATCTATGTCTGAAATTTTTAATTCTTTAAAATTAGGGCATCCATACCCATAAAGTACATCTTTTCCTTCATTGCCTAAATCTATACAAAAATTTCTTAAGAAGTTATATACATCAAGTATTGTAGCATCTATATTATAGGTTTTTATTAATGCTATTGATGAAACAATTAGTGCATTCGAATAACCTGCTCCTGACCATCTTGATACTGTTGAATTTGGATTAAAAATTTCTTCAATATCTGTACTTGGAGCTGAAAAATCTATAAAATCTCCCTGCCCTGAATAGTCTGAAAAGTTCATATCTCTGTCTATTGAAGATGTTGCTATTGTCATTCCATGTGTTGCAGGGTAATTGTCCTTTTCAGAAGATGCCACACAACA
>CANRQH010000114.1 GCA_947632745.1 uncultured Clostridia bacterium
TTCTCCATCTATTACATCATCCTTTCGTTTCAATTAAATATATTTTATACAAATTAAATTTGAAAATCAGTACACTAGATTTGGTATGAAATAAATTTTTATTGGTTAATAAAATATGAATTTTTAACAAAAAGATAATAATTTGAAGTAACAATTACTATATTTATATATGTTCTAATGATTTAAAAAACATAAAGTATTGAAAAAACTGGAATAATTTGTTATAATATAAAAAGTAACATAATTTACATAAATGATGAATAAAAAATTAATATAACAAAGTAAATAATAAAAGTGTTATAAAAATAGAAATTAAAATATTATTAAAATGGAGGAAAAATGGGTAGATTAAAAACTTTTAGAACATATTTTTTTATTTTCATTGGGTTCTATATTTTTGCTACAATTATGATTTATATAGGATTAAATGCAACATATAGAAATATACCTAGTAAATATGAAGTGCCAAGTCAAATAAATATTGATATTGCCCAATCAACAAAAGTAAATGGAAGAATTTATGGGGAAATTACAAGTACCAAAGAAAACAATTTAGAAGGTAAATACTTAAAAGTAAATATTTTCAATAAAAGTGGAAATCTTGTAGGAACAAAATATTTGAAAATTGAAGGTACATATGTAAATAAACCAAAAAAATTTATGGTATATTTTACAGCAGAAAATATAAAATTTTATACAATAGAAATACTAGATAACACAGACGATGTACGTATGGCATATGAAGATTCAAAAAATATATATAAAGACATTTTTACAGATGATGAACTTACTGGTTTTGGTGTAATTGTCTTAATTTTGGGTTTAACTTTAATATAATAGAAGCTCGAGTATTGAAATAATAAAATTTTAATATTTCAATACTCGAGCTTTTAATTTTTTTAACTTTTCTAATTATTGATTGTTGTTATTGTTTGAATTATTTGAATTGTTTTTGTTATTATTGTTGTTGTTATTTTTGTTTTGATTATTGTTATTATTTTGGTTTTTGTTATTATTATTTGACATAATAAACACCTCCGTTTAATTTTGGTATAATAATATTATTAACCATTTTTTTAAAATTCATACTTCCTAAACTTGTAAAATAAAAAAAAATATGGTAATATGTTAACAAATATGTACTAAAATATAGAAAAAACATACAATATAAATAAGAAAATTTGTAAAAATGATTATGAATTAAAAATTTAATTCCATTATTTTACAAGAAAGGAAGATTTTGAAAGTGGAATATGAAAATGAAAGATTAAATGAATTTGAACAGTACATAAAATCAAAAAAAGTAGCAATAATAGGTTTAGGAACAAGTAACATTCCATTAATTGACTACTTTTATGAAAAAAAAGCAGAAGTAACAGTATTTGATGAAAGAGAAATTGGCGAGATTGCCAAAAATATAATAGATAAAGTAACAGATTATGGAATGAAAATGTCATTTGGAAAAACTTACCTAAAAAAATTACATGGATTTGATTTAATATTAAGGAGCCCAAGCTGTTTGCCAACAATTCCAGAACTAGAAGAAGAGGAAGAAAGAGGAGCAATAGTTACAACAGAAATAGAGCTTTTAATAAAAATGTGTCCATGTCAAGTTATAGGTATAACTGGAAGTGATGGAAAAACAACAACAACGACTTTAATTTCAGAAATTTTAAAAAATGGTGGCTATAATGTATATACTGGTGGAAATATAGGAACACCACTATTTACAAAACTAAATGAAATTATGCCAGAAGATAAAGTTGTTTTAGAGTTAAGTAGTTTTCAGTTAATGGGTATGGATGTAAGTCCAGATATTGCAGTTATTACAAATGTAACTCCAAACCATTTAAATGTACATAAAGATTATGAAGAATATATAGATTCCAAAAAAAATATATTCAAATATCAAAGTAAAGATGGAATTTTAATTTTAAATTATGATAATGAAATAACTAGAAACTGTGCAAAAGAAGCCAAAGGAAAAGTAATATTTTTCAGTAGCAAAGAAAAATTAGATGATGGCTATATTGTAGATGTTGATGTAATAAAAAGATGTGATGATAAATTAAGAAAACATATTTTGAATACAAAAGACCTTATAATTAAGGGAATGCATAATTTTGAAAATGTAGCAACCGCACTTGCTGCAACAAGTACGTTAGTTGATGAAATAAACGCAGTAGAAACAATAAAAAGCTTTAAAGGTGTAGAACATAGAATAGAATTTGTAAGGGAAATAAATGGAACAAAATGGTACAATGATTCTGCAAGTTCAACTCCATCAAGAACAATTTCAGGATTAAATTCTTTTGATGAAGAAATAGTATTAATTGCAGGTGGAGCAGACAAAAATTTAGATTATACACCTGTTGCTAAACCTATTGTAGATAAAGTAAAAACTTTAATACTTATGGGGCAAACTGCAGAAAAAATATATGATAAAGTTAAAGAAGAACAAGAAAGACAAAACAAACAAATAAATATATATATGGCAAATAGTTTGTCACAGGCGGTAATACTAGCTAAAAGATACAGCGTGCCAAAACAGATTGTGCTATTTTCACCTGCAAGTACAAGTTTCGATATGTTCAAAAATATGTATGACAGAGGAAGACAATTTAAAGAAATAGTAAATAAATTATAAAAAAATATTTGGAATTATAATAATGCAAATAAGAAATTTTATGCAAAATTTTAAGCAAAATGTAACAAAAAAATCTCCTAAGAATAATATGTAACAAGATTATTTTAGGAGGTTTTTTATGTACGAAGAATATATGCAAAATTTTATGAATTATCCAAGATGTGGATGTCAAGATACATATGAACAATATACTTCAAATTACCCATATGGTGGAGGAGTAGATCCAAATATGTTTGGGTATCGGAATGTTTAGTCAAAATATGAACAATCAAAACATGAATTACCCAAATATGAATTCTCAGAATATGAATATGATGCAAGCAAATGAATTGGAAAATTGCTACCCAGAAATATACAAGGTAGTATATCCTATGGTAAAAAAGGTTTGTATGAAGTGTCGTAGTATACCAAATCCAAGAATGATAGATGATATGGTAGAAGAGGTGTGCAATAACTTAGAAACAAACGATAGAGTTGAGCTTAATATTACTGTAAATAATGAAGTTAGAAAAGACCAAAATGTTGAAAACAGAACATCTACAGTAGAAAATAGAGCACATGTAACAGATAACAAAACTGCTACTTCTGAAAATAGAATGGCTCCAGTAGAAAATAGACAGCAAAGAAATAGTGGATTAAATGACTTAGTAAGAATTTTAATTTTGCGTGAATTATTAGGCAGACCAGGAAACTGTTTTGGACCAAATTGTAATCCAAGACCAGGACCAGGTTATGGACCAGGACCAAGACCTCCGTTTCCAAGATAATGTCCAGTAGGGACCGGTTCTTTTTTGTGCATGTTCCAGATGGACCGGTTCTTTTTTGTGCAAGATAAAATTTTATAAGACAAACAACAGGGAAGTGACAAAACGACATTTTAATTGCAAAGCTATTGACACAAATATAAAATAAATAGTATAATAAAATCTAGATAAAATACACAGTATAAGTAAAATGACAATAATAAAAGAGGTGAAAAATATGAAAAAGAAGATACCCAAAAAAATAAATTTAATATTACAACAGTTTGTTGAAGGAGTTAATGAAATATTAGGTGATAGAGTAAAAAAGATAATATTATATGGTTCTTATGCAAGAGGAGATTTTAGAAAAAGTTCAGATATAGATATTATGATTTTAACAGATTTAACAGATGATGAAATTATAGAATACCGTGAAAAAATATGGGATTATGCATACGACATGGAATGGAACAATAATTTTGAATTTGATTTATCTCCTTTAGTTAAAAATATAGATAAATTCAATTATTGGCTAGAAGCATTGCCA
>CANRQH010000115.1 GCA_947632745.1 uncultured Clostridia bacterium
ACAGGACATTTATTATCATTAATACTAGAAAGAGAAGTAAATAATGTTAATTTAGATTTGAATAAAAGAATGCTAGGGAATAGAATAGACTCAAAAACAGGAAGATTAGATATAAGAGCTAAGTTCAATGATGGAGAAGATTGCGATATAGAGCTTCAAGTTTCAGAATATGAATATATGGATAAAAGAATGTTAGAATATTGGTCTGAAATGTATACATTAAAAATAAATAGCGGAGATGATTATGATGTTTTACAACCATGTATATCAATATTAATTGCAAATTATAAAATTAACAAATTATCAGATATAAAAGAATATCATACAGTATGGAATTTAAGAGAAAGAAAACATCAAAATAAAATACTAACAAAAGATATAGAATTGCATATATTAGAGATACCAAAAATAAGAAATATAGATATCAAAAAAGATGAACTTGCTCTATGGTTAAAATTTATAGAAAATCCTAAAAATGAGGAGGTTGAGAAAAATATGGAAGAAAGTAATTGCTTAAAACAAGCAAAAGAAGAATTAGCATATTTAAGTTCAGATCCAGATTTTAAAAGATTAGTAGATGCAAGAGCAGGTTTTTTAAGAGACCAAAATACATTTGAAGTAGTTGGCATGAAAAAAGGTAAAGCGATTGGAAAAGAGGAAGGTAAAGCTATAGGAAGAGTTGAAGGCAAAGTAGAAGGAGAAAAAGAAAAAGCAAGAAAAATAGCAAAAAAATTATTAGAAATGAAAATGCCAATAAAACAAATAGCAGAGGCAACAGGTTTAACGGAAGAAGAAATAAAAAAATTAAAGTAATTAGTGGACTTATAGGACAATATGAAAATCCCCCAGTTATACTGGGGGATAATTGTAAGATATTTTGAGGCAGATAGTAAAAAATTTTCAAAAAGTATTGGCAAATTAGCATAAAAGTATTGACAAATGAGCATAAAGATAGTATAATGCTTAATGTTACAAGAAGAAGTAAGTACTTCTCACCTTAACATATATGGAAAAGGTAAGAAAAAATAAATAATTAAGCACTACTTTATATGTAGTAAATTATTTGGCTTGTCTTGTAACAAAGAAAAGTCAAATTTTTTTATTTAAAAAAGAAGTTTTTTAAATAAATTAGGAGGTGTTTTTTATAAAACAAGATTTACCAATAAACGAAGGTATAAGAGCAAAAGAAGTTCAACTAATAGGAGATAATGGAGAAAAACTTGGAGTATTAAGCCTAAGAGATGCAATAGAAAAAGCTGAAGAAAAAAAGCTTGACTTAGTGCTAGTTGCACCACAGGCAAATCCACCAGTTTGCAAAATAATGAATTATGGAAAATACAAATTTGAGCAAGCTAAAAAAGAAAAAGAAGCAAAGAAAAAACAAAAAGCTATAGAAATAAAAGAAATAAGAATTACTCCAAACATAGAAGAACACGACTTTGGATTTAAAGCAAAAAATGCAAGAAAATTCATAGAAGATGGAAACAAATTAAAAATAACAGTTAGATTTAAAGGTAGAGAAGTTAACAATTCTAAATTAGGAGAAGATGTTTTAAATAAATTTATAGAAAATTTATCAGACATAGCAAATGTTGAAAAAAGTCCTAAATTAGAAGGTAGAAATATGTTTATTATGCTATCTAAAAAAGCGTAAAATATATAAATAAAAATTTGAAAGGAGTTTTAATTATGCCTAAAATGAAAACAAATAAAGCTGCAAAGAAAAGATACTCTTTAACAGCTACAGGAAAAGTAAAAAGAACAACATCAGGAAGAAGACACTTATTAGCAAACAAAACAAAAAGACAAAAATTAAATTCAAGACGTCCATCAGCATATGCTGACAAGACATGTGAAAATACAATCAAAAAATTATTACCATATGGTAACTAAAATTTAATTATAAAATAACAATAGTTAAAGATTACAAAAATAAATTGAAAATAAAAATACAACTAATGTTATAGAAAATATGAAAGGAGAATGAAAAATGGCAAGAGTAAAAACAGCTAAAATAACAAGAAGAAGACATAAAAAAGTAATAAAACAAGCTAAAGGATATTTTGGTGCAAAACATTATAGATTCAGAAATGCAAATCAAGCAGTTTTAAAATCATTAAGTTATGCATTTGCAGGAAGAAAAGATAGAAAAAGTGATTTTAGAAAATTATGGATAGCAAGAATAAATGCTGCTGCAAGAATGAATGGAACAACATATAGCAAATTAATAGCAGGGCTAAAAAAAGCTAATGTTACAATAAACAGAAAAATGCTTGCAGAAATAGCAGTAACAGACGAAAAAGCATTTACAGAAATAGCTAATATCGCAAAAAATGCGTAAAAAGATAAAGGCAACCTTTTTAAATTCAGGAAAATAAATAAAAAAATTCCTGTTTTTAATTAACAAGGTTGTTTTTTTGCACTATGTTCCAAAAAGAACCGGTCCATCTGGAACATGCACCAAAAAGAACCGGTCCCTGTGGAACATTGCCGGTGGGACATTGACATTGAGTGCAAAGAAAGGAATGATAAAAATGAAAATATTAATAAAAAATGCAAATTTAATATCAATGGACATAAAAAAAGAACAAATGCAAAAAGACATAGATATATTAATAGAAAATAACACAATAAAAAAGATAGAAAAAAACATACAAGAAGAAGTAGACAAAATAATTGATGCCAAAAACAAAATTGTAATGCCAGGATTAATTAACACACATTGCCATGTACCAATGAGCATATTTAGAGAAACAGTAGATGGTTTAACAACTCAAGACTGGCTAACACAAAAAATATGGCCTATGGAGGACAAATTAACAAATGAAGATATTTATTATGCATCAATCCTTTCATATATAGAAATGATATATACAGGCTGTACTACAGTAAATGATATGTATTTTATGCAAGAAGAAATAGTAAAAGCAGCATTAGACACAGGGGTAAGGCTTGAAGTTTCAAGAACACTAATGGATTCTGACGAAAAAGGTGACACAAAGCTTAAAGAATTAGAAGAATTTATAGATAAATATAAAAATAAATATGATTTAATTTCTTTAAATGTAGGAATTCATGGGTTATACACAAATAGCGAAGAATATGTGCAAAAAGGTGTTGAAATAGCCCAAAAGAACAATCTTAAAGTAAATATGCATTTTTGTGAAAACTCTCAAGAAGTAGAAGATATAAAAGAAAGCTATAAAGTACAAAGTGTGGTAGAGCCATTAGAAAAATATTTTAAAGATGTGCCATTAATTTTAGCACACTCTGTAAAATTAACAGATGAAGAAATTGAAAAACTTTCAAAACTAAATGCCTCAATTTCACATTGCCCTGTAAGTAATCTAAAATTAGGTTGTGGAATTGCTAAAATTTCTAAAATGTTAGAAAAAAATATTTGCGTATCATTAGGAACAGATGGGCAAGGAAGTGGAAGCAATTTAGATATGTTTGAAGAAATGAAGTTTACTGCACTTTTACAAAAAGGATTTTTAGAAAATCCAGAAGTAATGCCGGCATATGAAGTTTTAAAAATGGCTACAATAAATGGTGCGAAAGCACTTGGTTTAGAAGAAAAAATAGGTTCTATAGAAGAAGGAAAGATGGCAGATTTAATAATTATAAATCTAGAAAATGTACCTTGTGCCAACCCATATAATAATATTTTTGCAGAACTTGTTTATAATACAAAAGGGGAAAATGTTGAAACTACAATTATAAATGGAAAAATATTAATGGAAAA
>CANRQH010000116.1 GCA_947632745.1 uncultured Clostridia bacterium
AATTACATGGAATTTGCATGTTTAGCATTTAGAATTTATTTGCTATTATGTATATGTAATGGAATTCAAATACCATCTGGAATATTCTTCCAAGCAATAGGAAAGAGCATAAAGAGTGGAATTCTTTCTATATCAAGACAAATAGTTTTATTAATACCTGCTATGTTGATATTATCTAAAATTTTTGGATTAATGGGAGTACTATATGGTGGACCTGTAGCAGATGGATTAGCATTCGTACTTGCAGTTATATTCTTAATTAAAGAAGTAAGAAACCTACAAAATACATCTAATGTTTCTAATTCATTAATTGATGATACAAGCACTGATAATATTTTAAGCAAGCAAATGGTAATTACAGTATCAAGAGAGTTTGGTTCTGGTGGAAGATATGTAGGAAGATTAATTGCAGATAAATTAGGAATTAAGTTATATGACAAAGACTTTATTGAAAAAGTTGCCTTAGAGACAGGATATTCTGAAGAATATATAGAAAATAACGAACAAAAAAGAAATATACTTGCAAATTTAAATAATGGATATTATGCAGGTTTAAATGATGCTGATGAATTATTTATTAAAGAATCTGAATTAATTAAAAAGGTAGCCAATGAAGAATCTTGTGTAATAGTTGGAAGATGTTCAGATTTTATATTAAAAGATAACCCAAATGTTATAAAAGTTTTTGTATATAGCAATATGGAGGATAAAATAAAAAGAGCAACTGAATTTTATGGAATGGATAAATCTAAAGCAGAAAAAGAAATTACAAGAATAGACAAATTAAGAGCTAATCACTATAAATATTATACTGAAAGAGATTGGAAAAATCCTTTAAATTATGATATTTGTGTAAATAGCGATGCCTTTGGTGTAGAAAAGGTTGCAGATTTAATTTGTGAAATGGTTATGGAAAAAGAAAAAGTTTTAAATTAAAAATATGAAAAGAGTAAATTTTAAAATATGATGTGTAATAAATCATATATTTTGAAATTTACTCTTTTTTATGAAATATAAGTAATATTTGATTTTTATAATATATATTATTAAAATAGAAGGTATTTGCTTATCTTTAAAGTAAAGTTATGAAAGGAATGAGATTTATTATGAAAGTCAAAGTTATAAAAAAGAAAACTATTTTTATAATAGTTATGAGTTTAATATTTGTTTTTACAATTTTCAAATTTACAACGTCATTTGGAATGCAACATTATTACAATGTTGATTTTTCAACAGGGTTAGTTACAGCATCAACCCTAAATGTAAGAAGTGGTCCTGGTACAGGATATAAAGTAGTTACAACAGTTAAGAAAAATGAGTATATTAGAGTATTTGCAGGTGTTGGAGATTGGTACATTGTTCAAGTAGAAGGAGATTATGTAGGAGCAGTTAGTAAACAATATGTAAAACCAATTTACCCAAGTACATCAAGCTCTGGTAATACTGGAAGTAGTTCGGGTTCAGGCACTTCAAGTGGAGGAACAAGTCAAACCGCTTCTATGAATTCTGATGAACTAGAAGTGTTTAATTTAATTAATCAGCAAAGAGCAAATAATGGATTACCAAACTTAAAAGTAGATAGTGAAGTACAGAGAGTTGCAAGAATAAAAGCACAAGACATGGTAAATAACAATTATTTTGCACATGAGTCACCAACATATGGGACTCCATTTAATATGTTAAAAAGTTTTAAAATAAGTTACAAAACCGCGGGGGAAAATATAGCCGGAAATTCAAGTAATCAAGGAGCAGTAAATGCATGGATGAATTCATCTGGACATAAGGCAAATATTTTAAATAGTAGTTATAATTACACAGGTATTGGAGTTGTAAGTAGCAATAAATATGGCAAAATTTATGTACAAATGTTTATAGGAAAATAGTATTGTTATATTTTTTTTAATATGCTATAATCATGAATATAAATTATATTTTTATAAAATAATAAGATACGAAAGGAGAAATGAAAAATGGCAACTACAAAATTTGTATTAAATGAAACATCATATTTTGGCAAAGGTGCAAGAGAAGTACTTACAGAAGAAATTAAAAAGAGAGGATTTAAAAAGGTACTTTTAGTTACAGACAAAGCTTTAATTGAAGCTGGTGTAACTAAAAAAGTAGAAGATGAATTAACAAAAGCAAAAATCAAGTATGATATATATTCAGAAATAAAACCTAATCCAACAATAAAAAACGTATTAGATGGAGTAGAGGCATGTACAAAATCTAAAGCAGATTTAATAGTAGCAGTTGGTGGTGGTTCAAGTATTGATACGGCCAAGGGAATTTCAATAGTTATGACAAACCCTGATAGAAAAGATATTAAATCTTTAAATGGATTATCAAATACAGAAAATAAAGGAATGCCACTTATTGCACTTCCAACAACAGCAGGAACTGCTGCAGAAGTTACAATAAATTATGTAATAACAGATGAAGATAGAAAAATAAAAATGGTATGTGTGGATCCAAATGATATACCAATAATAGCAATAGTAGATACAGAGCTTATGGAATCAATGCCAAAGAGTTTAGCTGCTGCAACAGGTTTAGATGCATTAACACATGCAGTAGAAGGATATATAACAAAATCACATAATTTAATGTCAGATATGTTCCATATGCAAGCAATAAAACTTATATTCCAAAATTTACCTCAAGCTGTAAATGAGAAAAATCCTGATGCGATAGAGAAGATGGGGTATGCTCAATATATTGCAGGAATGGGATTTTCAAATGTTGGGCTTGGAATTGTTCACTCAATGGCACATCAACTAGGTGCTGTATATGATACACCTCATGGTATTGCTAATGCAATGCTTCTTCCAACAGTAATGAGATTTAATGGAGAAAATCCAGAAACTGCTCAAAGATTTAGAGAAATTTTATGTGAAATTGGAAGACCAGATGCTAAAGATTTAAGTGACCAAGATGTAATAAATACATTTGTATGGATGATTTCAGAGCTTTCTAAATCAGTAGGTGTAACACAAAAAATTACAGATTATGGAGCAAAAGAAGAGGACTTTGAAACGCTTGCTGAAAAGGCAATGGAAGACCCTTGCAAACCTGGAAATCCAAGAGAAGTAACAAAGGAACAATTTGTGGAATTATTTAAATTAGCTTCTATGTAGACTTAAATATGCATTGAATCTTTATAATAAAAAACAGTTCTATAATATTTTGAAGTGAACTAAAATTATTAGACAAAAAGTTTAATAATATAAGTTCACTTCAACTTTTTATAGTTATTTATTTATTTTGAAATTTTTGTTTTAATGTATCAATTTTTGTTTGTTCAGCTGTATCTGTTTTATACCAACCTTTTTCAGCCATTAAGTTATATAATTTATTTTGTATGTCTATTGATGTATTTAGAGCATCTTTAAATGCAGTATGAACTTCAGCTGTTGTTGATTCTAAGCTACCATGAAGATATAAATCACAAACACCTTTTATTATTAATAATTCGTTTTCCATTACATCTTTATCTTCCATATTGAACCTTCCTTTCTTAAGGTAAAATACCTTTTATAATAAATTTAAAAATTTGTCAAATAATTCTGTATGCTTTTGTTCAAGCTCTTTCATGTAAGAAGAAAGAGTTGCATCTGTTAATTTAGAAGATGCTTTTTGGCTACAGCTTTTCATAAAACATTCATGTCCTAAAGCGTCTTCAACATATAAAAGCTCTTTACTTGTCATAATTTTATCACCACCT
>CANRQH010000117.1 GCA_947632745.1 uncultured Clostridia bacterium
TATTAAAACTAAATATTTTATAAATTCTTTTATTTTTAATTTTGACATTATTTTATATATTATAAACAAAATAGTAGTATCTAATATTATTGCTAGAAATCGGTTTACTAGCATTTCTTGTCCAAATATTTTTAAAAATATGCTACAAACCCAAGGAAAAAATGGACCAAGAATTATATTAAAATCTTTGTATGGAATAAGTCCATTTGCCATACATCTTGCAAAATTAAAATTCCATATTTCATCTAAATTATTCACATCTCTTGATAAAATAACAGATGCTATAAAAAATAAAATTAATAGATACAATCCTATATTTTTTATAATTGATTTATTTTTCATATTTTCAATCTTTCTATATTTACATTTTTTTATATTCTAACTATATCTAATAAATTTGCAAATTTTTTAATTTCATACTATTTTTGCTAAAATTCCAAATGATAAAATCATCATTATAATGCTTGCTAAAAATACCCCTAGCAATACAGCAAGAAAGGTTTTCTTTTTATCCATTTCTAATACTGATGCAATAAGAGACCCTGTCCATGCTCCTGTTCCTGGAAGTGGAATTCCAACAAATAATACAATTCCTAAATATCCGTATTTTTCTATTTGACCTTTATGTTTTTCTACTTTTGAGTCTAGCCATTTTGCTACTTTATTAAAATGTTTGCTTTTTCTCATCCAATCTAATACTTTATTTATTAGTAATAATATAAATGGAATTGGAAGCAAATTTCCAATTATACTTATTATATAGCTTGGTATTGGGTCTAATCCTAAAAGTGCTGCTGCAATTAGTCCTCCTCTTAATTCTAGTATTGGTAGTAATGATATTATAAATACTAATATTTCTTTTCCAAATGCAATAGAGGTAATTCCTCCAAATGCTCCAATAATTGCGTTTACTAATTTTTCACTCATTGTAAAATTCATTCCTTTCATGTTTTTCTTAATATATTTGTTATTGTAATTAAATCCATTTAGTTTTCAGCTTATTTTTCTTTTTACTCTCGTTTTTCTTACTTATTTTTTATATCACATTTTCTAAAAAATGTCTATATTTTTGTTTAGGAAAATATAAATACACACTATGATTTTAACTACCAAAAAAAGAGAGTTCTTTGAACTATAAAAGTCCATTGAACTACTCTTAAAAAATTTACTTAAACTCTTAAATATTTTTATCTACAAGTTTCTTTTATTAAACATAAAGCTAAAGAAAAAATAGATAAAATAACCCAAACAAAGAAGAATGCTGTAAATCCAACAGCTAATATTGAAGCTATTCCAACTACTGCCAAATTAAGAATTACAGCTATTGTTCCTACTATTAATCCTCCTAAACTTGCAAAAAGTAAACAAGTTCCTATTTTACATATGCATTTTTTATAGCTATTGCATTCACCTAACAAATTAGCTACAGCAAGTGAACCTATTAATATAGCTAAACCTATTGCTGATACAATTAATGATATTATTATAAAACCTGCTAGTGTAGTTATTATACTATTTGCAAATAATACACCAACTACTATACCTATAATTATGCTTATTATAACTTCAACTACACAAGTTAGTTTTCCTCCACATGAACAGTTATAATATTCCATATATATTCACCATCCTTTTACATATTAGAGTTTTTTAGATTATACTAAAAATTTGTCTCTTATATATTATATTTTAGGTGAATATAAATGTTACTTCTATAATAATTGTTAATTTATACACCTTCTATTCTGTTCCATTTTCTATTTCCCCAGCTGTGTTTTGTTTTGTAACTCCTAAATAAGGCAAAACTTCACTAAGTATTTGACCACCTACTGGTGCTGCAACACCACCTCCTTGATGTCCTCCCTCTCCTGTTGGATTATATAAAGTAATTAAGCAAACAAGCTCAGGGTCATCTATTGGCGCAACACATAAAAAAGAAGTTACATATTTATTAGTATTTACTCCATCTTCTGATGTTCCTGTTTTTCCTCCTATTCTATATCCTGCAACTTTAGCATTTTTTCCAGTTCCGTTCTGCTACAACAGATTCCATCATACTTAAAACCTTTTCAGATGTTTCTTTTGATATTACCTCTCCCTTTTTTTCTACAGGTAGTTCTGTAACTTCTCCTGTTGTTGGATTTATTGTTGATGTTACAATTCTTGGAGTAATTAAAGTTCCTCCATTTGCAATGCTTGATACTGCTGTAACTAATTGAATTGGTGTTATTTCAAACCTTTGACCAAAGCTTATTGTTGCAAGTTCTACAGGTCCTGCCTTTTCTTGTTTTATAAATATACTATTTGCTTCTCCTGGAAGTTTTACACCAGTTTTATTTAATAATCCAAATTTATTTAAATATTTAAAATATGTATCAACTCCAAGCTTTTGTCCTAACCCTATAAATACTGGATTACATGAATTCATTAATGCTTGCCTTAAAGATTCACTTCCATGTGGTCTATAATATCTCCAACATTTAATTCTTGCATTTGCAACTGTAATTGAACCTGTGCAACAAAATTCTCCTTCATTATCTGTATCTGTTATTCCTTCCTCCAAGGCACTAGAAGCTGTTATTAATTTAAATACAGAACCTGGTTCATATGTATCTGATATTGCTTTGTTTCTCCACATTGCCTGCAGGCTTTTTGTTTTTTCAGCTTGTTCTATGTTGTCCCAATTTGCCAATAATTCTTCATTATTTATTGTATATGGTTCATTTAAATTATAAGATGGATATGTTGCCATAGCTAAAATATTTCCATTTTTGGGGTTCATTATAACTATGTTTCCACCATCTGTGCACTTATTGTCTATACATGCTTCTTCTAAATATTTTTCTGCAATTGATTGTATTGTCATATCTATTGAAAGAATTAAAGATTCTCCATCTGTTGCAGGTTCGTAGTTTTCTCCGTCTGTTCCTATATCTTTTCCTACAGCATCTGTTGCCTTTGAAATTGAACCTGCTTTTCCAGATAATATATCGTCATATTTTGCTTCAACTCCGTCTAGCCCTTGGTTATCTCCACCACAAAAACCTATAACTTGTGATGCTAAATTTCTGTATGGATAATATCTTTTACTGTCTTCATCTATATTTACACCTGTTGTTATGTTGTTATTTATTAACCACTGTCTTAACTCATCTGCTTTATCTTTTTCTATTTGCTTAACTATTGTTTCAATTGAACTCCTCTTTTTTACTTTTTTTAGTACCGTTTCGTAGTCAAGTTCAAATATATTACATAATGCTTTTGTTACTTTTTCTTTGTCCTCCTGCTTA
Source organism: uncultured Clostridia bacterium (assembly GCA_947632745.1). Lineage (GTDB taxonomy): Bacteria > Bacillota > Clostridia > TANB77 > CAG-508 > CAG-269. The sequence goes on from CANRQH010000117.1 coordinate 3,291, forward strand.
ATATTTGTAGGATTAACCGAAACTGTGTATGCAGTACTGCTTACTGCTAAAATATATTTTCCAGTTGCATCATAAATTGTCCCTCTTTTTGCATTTACTGCCCTTTCTTGAACTTGTTGTTCATATGCTAATGTTTGCAGTTCTTTTCCTTTAAAAAATTGTAAATACCCTATTCTAATTGTTAATAATACTAAAATAAAAAAAACTATAAATAATATATTTCTCATCTTCTTTTTGTTCTTTAAACCTATTGGCTCCATAAATAAAAAACCTCCTTGTATCTTTATTTTATTTTTTAGTTTTTTTTATATACCATTTTTGTCATTGTAAAATTTAGTTATATAAAAAATAAGAAAAATCAAGATTTTTCTTTCTAAGAGTTGCTAACGCAACTCTTTTTCTGTTATAATAATT
>CANRQH010000118.1 GCA_947632745.1 uncultured Clostridia bacterium
TCTGTTGGAATAGTTCCGGGAAAATTAGGAGAAAATAAAGAGCAAGATATAGAAAAAATGGCAGAGCTTTTAAATACAACATCTGACTCAATAAATAGCAAACTTGGAGCTTCATGGGTAAAAGATGATAGCTTTGTGCCAATAAAAACAGTTTCACAAAATGAAACAGAGTTAAAAGAAAATTTATTAAAAATACAAGGTGTAAAAATTACTACAGTAGATGCAAGAACTTATCCTTTAGGAGAAGCTGCAGCACAACTTACAGGTTATGTTCAAACAATTACAAAAGAAGAATTAGAAAAAAATGAAGGATATTCTTCATCTAGCTTAATTGGAAAAACAGGATTAGAAAAACAATATGAGAGCAAATTAAAAGGAACAGATGGAGTAGAAATATATATTGTAGATGAAGAAGGAAATAGAAAGACAACAATTTTAAATCAAAAACAAACAGATGGAGAAAATATAAAATTAACAATAGATTCTAATATACAAAATAAATTATATAATGAGCTTAAAGATGACGAAGGACTATTTGTAGTAATGAATCCAACAACAGGAGAGCTTTTGGCATTAGTTAGCACTCCATCATATGATGTAAACAAAATGGCATTAGGAATTGGAACAGAAGAATGGAATCAAATATCTTCAGATGCACGTTCACCAATGCTTGCAAGATATTTACAAAGTTATTGCCCAGGTTCAACATTTAAACCAATAACTGGAGCGATAGGATTATCAACAAATTCATTAACTACAGAAGACACATTTGAATATTCTGGTTTAAGTTGGCAAAAAGATAATTCATGGGGAAGCTACAACATAACAACCCTAACACCATATTCAGGTCCTAAAAATTTAAAAAATGCTCTAATTCACTCAGACAACATATACTTTGCTCAGGCAACGTTAAAAATAGGAGGAAAAACATTAAAAACAGAGCTAGACAAATTAAAATTTAACCAAGACTTAGGAATAGAATTAAACACATCAAAATCTCAATATTCAAATAGTGAAGAATTTTCATCAGAAACTAAACTTGCTGATACTGGATATGGACAAGGAGAATTACTTGTAAATCCAATACACATGGCATCAATATATTCAGCATTTTCAAATAATGGAAACATGGTAAAGCCATATATAGAATATAAAGAAAATGCGACTCCAGAATATTTAGTAGAAAATGCATTTACTAAAGAGGCATGTGAAGAAATTCAAAATGACTTAATACAAGTTGTAGAAAATCCAGAGGGAACAGCTAAAGATATGAAGATAAATGGAGTTACAATAGCCGGTAAGACTGGAACAGCAGAGCTAAAGACTTCAAAAGAAGAACAAGCAGATACAATAGGTTGGTTTGATTGTTATACAGTAAATTATGACATGCCACAATTAATAATAGGTATGGTAGAACAAGGTAACGCCAACGGTGGAAGCCACTACTTAATACCAAAAATAAAAAGACTATTTATAAAATAATGTACAATTGGTACAATTGGGACCGGTTCCTTTTTGGACATGTACAATTGGGACCGGTTCTTTTTGGGACAATAAAAAAGGAATGATTTTTATGGAGATTAAAGAATTAGAAAATAAAGCAAAAGAAATTAGAAAGTATATAATAGAGGAGGTATATAATGCTGGGTCAGGGCATCCAGGAGGATCTCTTTCAATAGCTGATATAATGGCTGTTCTATATTTTGATGAAATGAATATTAATGAAAAAAATCCAAATTGGGAAGATAGAGATAGACTAATCTTATCAAAAGGACATGCAGTAGCTGCCCTATATGCTACTTTAGCAGAAAGAGGATATATTTCAAAAGAGGATTTAAAAGGTTTTAGAAATATAGAAAGTAAGCTTCAAGGACACCCAAACATGAATGACGTAACAGGTGTAGACATGAGCACAGGTTCATTAGGTCAAGGTTTATCTATTGCAAATGGAATTGCAATAGGTGGAAAAATGGACAATAAAACTTATAGAGTTTATTGTATACTTGGAGATGGGGAAATAGAAGAGGGGCAAATTTGGGAAGCGGCAATGGCATCAAGCAAATACAAGTTAGACAATTTATGTGTAATAGTAGATAACAACAATCTTCAAATAGATGGAACAATAGAAGAGGTAATGTCATCATACCCAATAGATGAAAAATTTGAAAGTTTTGGCTTCAATGTAATTACAATAGATGGAAATGATATAAATCAAATAAAAACAGCTTTTTCTCAAGCAAAATTAGTTAAAGATAAACCAACATGTATAGTAGCAAAAACAATAAAAGGAAAAGGTGTACCATTTATGGAAAATAAAGTAGAATGGCATGGAAAAGCACCAAATCAAGAACAATATGAAGAAGCAATGAGGGGGTTGGAAAATTAAGCATGTCCCAAAAAGAACCGGTCCCAATTGTACATGCACAAAAAAGAACCGGTCCCAATTGTACCTATTGGACAAAGAGGAGTAAAAATATATGAAAGTTTTAATTACAGGTAGTTCTTCTGGAATAGGAAGAGACATGGCAAGAGAATTTGCACGTAGGAATTTTGATTTAGTTTTAGTTGCTAGAAATGTTGAGAGATTAAACGAAATAAAAAATGAACTTGAAGCAAATTACAAAATTAGTGTAAAGATTGTAAGTCTTGATTTAGGCATAGAAGAAAATTTAAAAAAGCTTTATGAAGAAAATAAAGATATTGATATATTAGTTAATAATGCCGGTTTTGGAGTATTTGGATATTTTACAAATACAGATTTAGATAAAGAATTAAATTTAATAAAAACAAATGTAACTGCTGTACATGTTTTAACTAAATTATATTTAAAAGATATGGCAGAAAAAAATGAAGGTAAAATATTAAATGTTTCTTCAATAGCAGGAAATATGCCGGGTCCACTTATGTCGGCATATTATGCTTCAAAAGCTTATGTTTTAAGATTATCTGAAGGAATAAGAGAAGAATTAAATAAGAAAAAGTCTAAAGTTAAAATAAGCGTGCTTCAACCAGGACCTGTAAATACTAATTTTAATAATGTTGCAGGTGTTAAGTTTAATTTAAATTCTAAATCAAGTGAGTATGTTGCAAAATATACTGTAGATAAATTTTTAAAAGGCAAATTTAACATTATCCCCGGTTTTACAATAAAATGTGTAAAGTTTTTCTCTAAAGTTGTTCCAAATACAATACTTGCTAAGGCATGTTTTCATATGCAAGAGAAAAAAGAAAAATAATGTCAAAAAAGTGATGCCTTGGTGGACGGAGAAAGAAAGCATTATTCACTCCATTGAAAAAAAGGACGGAGTGATGCTTTTTTACTCCGTCTCCAAAAGCATCGTAAACAATAAGCCATCTGAATTTTTGTAATAATTTTTTCTGTTACCTACTTCTTTAAAGCCAAAATTTTTATATAAATTAATTGCTATATCGTTTTTAGAGCTTACTTCAAGATTTATTTTAGAAAGGTTTTGGGATTTACAAAACTCAATTAAGTAATTTAAAAGTGCAGTTCCAATTCCTTTATTTCTAAAATCTTTTTTTACTACAATATTTGTAATATCAGCTTCATCAAGCACAATTACAA
>CANRQH010000119.1 GCA_947632745.1 uncultured Clostridia bacterium
ATATACTACTACTCCTGTTCTTTCTATTTCTTTTTCAATTTTAGAATTTTTATTTATTTCCGCTTTTTCAATTACATCAACTTCTTTATTTAACTTTTCTTTTATCTGTCCCATTATTGCATAGAATTTTAGTCCTTTAATTTTTCCATTACTGTCTAACAATATATCTATGTCACTATTTTGATTTTGTTCATTTTTAGCATAAGATCCAAATAATATTGCTTTTTCTACTTCTGTTTTACTTAATATTTCATATAATATTGCTTTTATTTCTTCTATTGAATATATTTTTGTTCTCATTATTTCTCACACCTCTCTTTTAAATCAATATTATTATACCATATTTTTTTTAAAAATTTCTACTATCTTTAATAAATTTTCAATGAATTGATTCTAATTTTTTGAGCTGTAGCAAATTTTGTGACTGTTGAAATATCCCTTTTATCAATATTTTTTGTTCCATTTGATTAGTTATTTTCTGCTAAATACTTTTCAAAATCTTCTATATTAATATCTTCATCATTTTCATATTTTTCTTTAGTATAATCTCCAGTTCCTACTCCTAGCATTTGTAAAAACTGTACTAATTCCGCAGGGCTTAAATTTTCCTTTAATACTGTAAATCCTTTATCTCTAATTTTTTCCAAATCTCTTAAATTTTTTCCCATTTACATCACATCCATAATAAACTCTATTGGGTTCATAATTTCTATTTTTAATAACTTGTCCAATAGTAATATAAAATATTTTTGTCTACATCATAAACACCTATCTCCCACCCAGTCGCTTCTTCATCTGTAAAATTATATTTTTTATTTTCATCACTTGTTCTACACACTTTTTCATAATGATAGTATCCATTTTTTATTGAAAGCACTTCTTCATTATATTCAAAATCGTCTAGTCTATCATCTTCTAACTTGTTTTTGCTCCATTTCGGACTTTTCTCTAAAGTTTTTATTATTTCTTTTCCTTGTTCTTCATTAAATTCATATGTATAATAATCTGTACCATCATTTTGCGGACCACCTCTTACACTATATATCTCTCTTGTTTTATAGCTACTTGTTCGTATTCCTAAAATTTCATTATAATCTCTATGTTGTTTATATGGATTACTTTTAAGATAATATAGTTTTGCATTTTTCACATCAAATATTGCATATCCATTCTCATAATAATATACATCTTGTCTATCTATCGGACTTGCTTCATCATTTTCTTTAATATCGTAAAATTCATTCATTATATATTCATAATATTTGTTTCTACTCCATAGTTTACTATTTTCTAATTGTTTTTTTAAATCATTTATACTTCTATTGTTTATTTTATATACTTTATATTCCTCAAATACATCATCTTCATATACTGTGTAATATTTTATTTCATAATACTTTATATCTATACCGAATTTTGTATAATCATTATCTGCTTTGATAATATATTTTAATATAACTATATACATAATTAAGGAAAATATAATAATTATAGCCACTATTAATGAAATATTTTTTAACTTTTCTGTTTTTTTCAATATTAAACATCTCCTATAAAATTTAAAATTCTCCTTCTTTTGTTTTAAATTTTATTTTAAGGTTATATGTTTTTATAACTCCATATTCACTTGATACAACTCCCAAATTATTTAATGTACTTGAAAATATATCTCTGAGTTTTCCTTCTTTTGCATCTGCATATTCCTTTAAATCTTTGAAATCTGTAAAATCATATGTATCATTTATCTCTATTTCAAAATTCCATTTGTTTTCTTTATCTTTTTTTGCTTTAACATACATCGTAGCATTATGCAGTGCATATAATAAATCTCCTCCTTCAAATCTAATTAAAACATCTTCCTTTGGCACTTCATTATTAACAATAAATTCTTCTTTATTTTCCCCATATTTTTTTATTAACTGATTTATTCTTTCCTTAAATGCTTCACTTTTTATTATTAATCCCGTTATTTCGTCATCTTCTATAACTAAATCATTCGGTTTCTTTCCTATTATTGATAATGAATTAAACAATAGCATTGATGAAAGCTTTTTATTATTTAATATTCCTCCAACAACTACAATTTGCCAAAATGTATATTGCATTGAATAAAACACAGCATATGAAATTGGGTTTGCCTTTTTTGTTTCATCAAATATAAAGCTCAAACTTTTTATAAAACCTTCTGCCACCTTTTCATCTACTTCTTCCCAAATAACTTTTTTTACTTCTTTTAAAATTTCATTAAATTTTTGTGTATAATTATACAATTTATATATTTCATTTAATGAGAAAGAAACTGTTTCTACTATGTTTTCGGAAAATACTTTAATCTTTTTTATATCATTCGAAATTTGTTCTTTTATATCGTTTAGAGCTTCATAATTCATCATATTTAGATAAGTTAAAGCTATATATTTCTGTGCTAGAGCATACTTTTTCTTTTTATTAAGAAAAAATTTATGATTTTTCCATGCTATTTTTGTACATAAATTTAATTCTTTATTCCAAATTATTCTAGGTGATTTTGAAAATCCTAATAAATCATATAAATTATCTAAACATCCTCTTCCAAACATCTCATATTTATAATTATATGGTTTATTACATAATATACATCTTTTTTCATCCATTTTTATATCCTCTTTTCATAATATTATTGCTATTTAAACTATATTTTTTATTTTATTGCAAAACTACAGAACTTTTATAGGAAATTCCGATAGGATTTTTTTCTCTAATTCTCCTTCTTTAAATATATTATTAATTTGCTAACTTATAGTAAATTGCTTAACATCTTTTTCGTACATTATTATTTCAAACTTTTGTTTGTATTGTATGTTATAATTTCTTATTTGTCAATAATTTTTTTAATTTTTATGACAAAAAAATTATGTTTCCTGCCTATTAATTTGGTATCGCTTGTCTTGCAAGCTCGTCACATCTATTATTTAGTTCAACATTGCTATGACCTTTTACTTTATTAAAAGTCACCTTATGTTTTTTAGTTAAATCATATAATTCCTGCCATAATTCTTGGTTTTTAACTTCATCTCCTGATGCAGTCTTCCAGCCTTTTTTCATCCAATTATAAATCCAACCTTGATTAAAAGCATTCACACAATAACTACTATCACTATAAATTTCTACCTCACATTCGAATTTTAAAGCTTTTAAGCCTTGAATAATTGCTGTAAGCTCCATTATATTATTTGTAGTATTTTTGTTTCCACCAGAAATTTCTTTTTTTAAATTATTTGAAATTAATACTGCAGCCCATCCACCGTGGTCCCGGATTTCCTGAGCATGCACCATCTGTATAAATTGTAACTTTTTGCATTTATATTCCTCCTTGTTTTACTTCATATACTCTTTCAAATCATTCACAAGCATAAATACTGTAGTCGTAGGATTGCTACTCGCTGGTGTTTGTCCTCTCATCAATTTGTAAACTTCTTGGCAATTTTTTATTGCTTTTTCCATTTTTCCTTCCCCACTAATCTTTGTGAATAATTCCTTATCAT
>CANRQH010000120.1 GCA_947632745.1 uncultured Clostridia bacterium
AAATGATATAAAATATATTGTTATTATTAATATACTAATTTTAGTTTTTTTGTTCATTATTTCAACTCCTCATTATTGACATCTAAATGCAAAAATCAAATAATTTTTTAATTAAATATGTCTATCTATCATATTCATAATAATATAAAATACTATTGTCTATATCAAACATACCAAATGAAACTGCATAGTACATAGTTTTTGCTTCATCTATACTATGTTTATCTTTGACTAAACCACTTCTATTTGTGAATATCCAATACTTATTTTCAACATAAGGAATTTTATTGTAAATATCTTCTCTAGTATAAAATTTTAACCTTTCTTCGACTTTTTCATCTATTTCTCCTTTTATCCAATTACTATTATTTTCTATTTTATATAAAACTCTTCTAGCTTGTCCTTTTGACAAATACATCTTTTCTAATTTTTCATTGTCAAAAAAATCTCCATATTGCAATGTAGTTACTTCTCTTTTACAAACTAATGGTATTAAAAATTCAAAACTTTTATATGTTGTGTCTACTTCAACATATAAATCCCACCCTATTACCATAGTTATTATAATAGTAAATACTATAATAAAACCTATTAGTATTTTCTTTTTCATACTAAATCACCTCAAATTCATTTAGTTGAATTAGAATTTCAATGTTATATTCTTTCATTACATTGCAATTTACGGAAAAACTTGCTAAATTATATAATGTACTTGAAAATAAACTTTTGGCAACACTAGATGTATCATTATAATATTTACTTGGTGTTTTGGGTTTAGAATAATCATATCTATCATTTAATTTAATCTCTAAATTCCACTTATTATTAACTTTTTTACCTACTACATACAAATTTGCACTATGTATTGCGAAGTATAGGTCTTTATCATTAAAATTCATAGGAAAAGAATCATCTTTTAAACTATCAAATACAAATTCTTTAGAATTACTTCCATATCTTTTTACTATATTGCTTATATTCTCTTTAAAATATTTATCTCCTGTAATTTCTTCTATTACTTTTCCTTCTGTAATTACTAAATCTTGTGGTTGTTTTTCTAATGAATGTTGTAAAAAATTGGCGGATATAGGAAATTCTGCATATCTTCCACCTATTTCTATTACGGTTTGCCAAAATACATATTGCATAGCTTTAAAACTATTCTTTTCGTATTGACTTTTGTTTTTAGAAATATTAAATATAAAACTAAAACTTGTAATTATTGTTTTTATACTATCTTCGTCTGTAAAATTTTTATTTTTTATTTTATCAAGACCATCTTTAAATTTTATTACTTTTTTATATAACTCGTATGCTTGTTTTAGGCTCATATTTTTAGCACTTTTCGGCTGCTTATCCTTTTCTATTTGCTTTACATTTTGCATATCATAATCAATTTGCTTTTTTAATGCATTATAATTGCCATACGGTATTTTGTTTAAATATTGATATGTTAAGTATCTATCTGTAAGCCATATTTTTTGGTTTGTATTAATTGAACGTATGTTAGTTTTTTTCATAATATTTTTGCATAACGTTTCTTCTCTAAGTTTCAATCTTTTTGGCATTTTCCAATCTAAAAATGAATAAATGTTTCTTATACATCCATTTCCAAATATGTCTTTTGATGTTTTCATATCTCTTTTACATAATAAGCATTCATGCATAAATATCATCTCCTAATATTTTTCTACGAACATCTGTATAGTATCATATTAATTAAAATAATACAACATTTTAATTAAAATTTTTATAATTTCTTTTTTTAGGTATCTGAGTTTTTATATTGATATAATATTTATATCAATTGCATAAGAATACTTTTTATCTAAAATACACACTAATTTTAACTTTAAGCTCCTTTGTAACACCAAATTTATCAACATTTTCCAAAACTACCACATTGTCACACCCATGTGCATGGGATTTGGTTGTAATGCTGCAGGAGTTGTAGGAACTAGAATTATTGAATCTCCAAGAGAAAGAATTATTGCATCTATTACAAATAACTTTGTTCCGTGTAATGGTAGGTACCCATTTTTAATTGCTATAGCAACTATTTTTATTGCAGGAAGTTTTTCTCGGATCTTTAGCATCATTTGTTTCTACATTAGTTGTAATTTCTGTAATTATATTAGGAATTTTTTTAACTTTAGTGGTTTCAAAAATTCTTTCTAAAACAATTTTAAAAGGTATGCCATCTTCATTTATTTTAGAACTTCCACCTTATAGAAAGCCTCAAATTGGTAAAATTATTGTACGTTCCATTTTCGATAGAACATTATTTGTTTTACTAAGAGCAATTCAAGTTGCAGCGCCTGCAGGCCTTGTTATTTGGCTTTTTGCAAATATTGGTATTAATGGTGTATCAGTTTTAAGTATAATTGCTAACTTTTTAGAACCTTTTGCTAAACTCATGGGATTAGATGGCTATATTTTAACAGCTTTTCTTTTTGGAATGCCTGCAAATGAAATTGTTTTGCCTATTATATTGATGTGCTATATGGGTGGCACTTCACTTGTAAATCTTTCAGATTATTCTACTATTGGTGAAATCTTAATTCAAAATAATTGGACTTTAATTACTGCAATAAATGTTATGATTTTTACTGTTTTGCATTTTCCTTGTACTACAACTTTGCTTTCTATAAAAAAAGAGACTGGAAGCCTAAAGTGGACTGCTCTTAGCTTTGTTCTTCCTACTCTTTGTGGAATTATTATTTGTATTTTTACTAATTTGTTTTTTAATTTGTTTTTCATATAATTCTAGATAATAAATCCCCTAAAGTTTAAAACATTTTCTTTAGGGGATAGAAATTATGTTTCTAAATCATCATTTCCATTTTTCTGATTTTTTATTGGTTAATATATCTACATTATACCGTTTTTTCATATCATCAATCACTTTTTTAAACATTTCTTTTAAATTATCAAATGTTAATGTATTTAAAGCTTCATTAAAATCACACCATTTGCTATCTTCTATTTCACTTTCTTGAAGTTCTATGTTTTCAGTTTTAGGAGTTGCTAGATAAAATACTGATGTTTTGTCTATTTCATTATTTATTATATAATTTATAACATATCTTTTATTTTCATTTATTTCAACATCTAACCCTACTTCTTCTTTAACTTCTCTTAGAGCTGTTTGAATCTCATTTTCTCCTTCTTCAACATGACCTTTGGGAAATCCCCAAAAATTTCTTCCTTTTTCATATACTAATAAAACTTTATTTTGTTTTATAATAATACATCCACAACTTTTTTCTTTTATTAATTCCATAATTACTTCTTCCTTTCACTAAATGTTCAAGCTTTTCTTACCTCTTGTATTTGTTATATACTATCACAAAAACAATTTATAATCAACCTTTTTCTCTTATGTAAATGTCAAGAAAAAATGTAGTTTTTTTTGAAAAATTTTTGTAGTCTTTTGACAAAGATATTATTGGGG
>CANRQH010000121.1 GCA_947632745.1 uncultured Clostridia bacterium
CTCATAGAAAAAATAAAAATAAAGTAATGTTAAGTTAAATTTCTTAACCTGACATTATTATACTAGGAGGAAAAATAAATGAATGTTTTTGATTTACTTGATAAATACGGGTCTCCCCTATATGTATATGATGAAGCTATTTTAAAAAATCGTTGCCAACAAATGAAGGAGTTTTCTAATCAACTTGAAAAAGGTTTGCCAAATAATATTTCTGTTCAAATGCATTACAGTCAAAAAGCAAACTCTAATTTAGAAATTTTATCTATTGTAAAGGATTCTGGATTAAGCGTTGACTGTATGTCTCCATACGAATTGATGCAAGCAAAAAAATTATTTAATTATTCAGATAATTACTCTGATTCAGATAAACTACTTTATGTTTGTAATAATATCTCTTCACATGAAATGAAAACTGTTCATGAAAATGGTGTTTTAATTTGCTTAGATTCCATTTCTCAAGTTGAAACTTGGGGTATGCTATTCCCTAATACTGAAATTATGGTAAGAATTAACCCAGGAACGAGTGGTGTTGGTCATTCTAAAAAGGTTGTTACTTCTGGAAAAGAAACTAAGTTTGGAATTAGTGAAGCAAATATTCCTGAACTTTTTAGTGTTGCAAGTAAATATAATTTACATATTAAAGGTGTACATTGGCATCTTGGTTCCCTATTCTTAGATGATAAAATTAATAATTACATAGAAGGTGTAAAATCTGGTCTTGAAATTGTTAAAAAATATTTTTCAGGTGTTGAAATTGTAGACTTAGGTGGTGGTTTTGGTGTACCTTATAAACCAGATGAAAAGCCATTAACTTTATCTATTGTTGTACAAGAGTTATTACCTATTCTTCAAAATGTTGTACAAGATTTTAAAAGTATCAAGTCTTTTAAATTTGAACCAGGAAGATTTATTCCATGTGAAGCAGGCTCACTTATAGGAGAAGTTACAGCTATAAAACATGAAAATGGAATAATATGGGTTGGAACTGATATTGGTATGAATCAATTAGTTCGCCCTAGTATGTATGGCTCATACCATGAAATTGAAGTTGTAAAACATACACAATATGATTCTCCAAAAGCTATGGTTAACTTTGTAGGAAATGTTTGTGAGTCTGGTGATATCTTAGGAAAAGAACGCCTTGTTTTTATTCCAAAAGTTGGAGATGCAGTTATTGTTCATAATGCTGGAGCATATGGTTATAGTATGGCATCTAATTATACTGGTCGCCCACGCCCTGCAGAAGTTATGGTTAAGGATGATGGTACTTATAAACTAATTAGAAAAGCTGAAATATTAAATTAAAAATTGAGTAACAAATAACATTATAAAAGGCGTAGCATATGCTACGCTTTGTATTTTTATACTTCAATTATTGTTTAAATTATTTCATAAAAAATTACTTTCAAATTTTTTTATTATAGTATTAATGTTGGAGCAAGAAAAGAAAACATAGGTATATTTCTAAGTATTCCGAAGGCTATTGTAAAAATTAATAACACCCACCAAATGAAATTTGGTATTTTCTTGGTTCCCTTTAATATAACTTTATATATTAAATATGCAATTGCAAATGGTAATAGTATAATAACTATTATATTATAACGGAAGGCTTGATAAACATTTAATTGTAATAAAGAAAAAAATGCTCTTGTAATACCACATCCTGGGCAATACTTCCCTGTTAGTTCATAAAAAATGCAAGGGATTCCTATATTATATTTTAAACAAATTAAAATAATCGAAATCCCTATAACAGACAATATAATATTCTTTTTAATTTTGAACATTATTACTTTGTCTTGCAAGTGTATTTAATTCATTTTGAACTAGACAGTAATTAACAATAGCTAACCCAATGATTGATAAAAGTAAATATAATACTGAGTTGTCACTAGAAGAAATTCCATGTTTTTGATTTGCTTCATACATTTCTTTTCCTACTTTATAATTCCAATAAAGTCCATAGATTCCACATGTAATAATTGTAAATAGAAATGCTTTTATCCCTGTAAAATTTGGATCGCTATTTGCCCTAGAAACATCATCTGTTAGTGTAATATACCAATAAATACCATATAATCCACATGTTAATATACTTAATAATATGCATACTACAATATTTCTTTCTTTAATCATGACAAAAACCCTCCTTTTTTGTCACATTATATATTAATGCGACAAAAAAATCAAGTATTTTTTTCTTTGAATTTAATATAATTTATTCACCATATGCAACATTTATATCTACATATCCGGTAATTCCTTTTATTAAGCCTGTTTGGCAAAGTTGCCATAATTTATATGGGCCTTGATATGAAGTTTTTGAAACGTAATTTGCAAGCCAAACTGGATAATTGTTTGAATTTTTCCAAACTGCTTCTAAATAAGTTTTACTACCATATAAAAGAGCTTTATATCCTTGTTTTTCGCATTGCTCCATAAATTTATCTGCAATATTATTTATATCATTTAAACTAATTCCTTGCTTATTAAAAGAACTCCAATTTTCCCAATCAAATGCAATAGATAAATTATTGTAACCTTTATTTTTAAGATTTTCACATATCCAATTTGCATGAGAAATAGTTTCGTTTGCAGTTTTAGCATATGACGAAAAATATACACTAACTGGAATATTATTTTCTATGCATCCTTTAATATTTTGCTCGAAATATGGGTCTTCTAAAACTTCTCCATCGAATCCTTTTTGGTATCCCATCCTTATTATTGCAAATTCTACACCCTCATTTGCAACCTCTTTCCAATTTATCTCTTCTTGCCATTTAGATACATCTATTCCAAGTCTCGTATTTTCTGTTTTATAATTTGTTATTGCATCTTTAAAATTGACATCATTTTCAGTATATGAAGAATTTTCTCTAACCTTTAAAGTAAAATCCTTTGTTGTTACATTTCCACTTGCATCCTCTATTTTATATGTTAAATTATACTCTCCAACTGTATTTACGTCATATTCCCCTATTATCTCTCTTTTAGGATTAGGGTCAACATCATCTGCGCTCATTATAACATCTGTTAATTGTTTATCATATCCAGTTTTTACAACATAAGTATCATCTAAAACAATTATGGGTGGTGTTGTGTCAGGTTGTGCAACTTCTTCACTCACATTTTCTCTTTTTTGAACAGTTACAATAATTATACAGACAATTATAACAATTACTAAAATTGCTATCGACATAGGTAATATAATTTTCTTTTTTAGCGACATAATCAACTAATTCCTTTTTCATAAAATTATAATTTTTTTTATAAACTTATTATCTTCTCCCAAGGTAAATTTTCTTTTCCAAAGTGCCCATAGTTTGTAGTTAATTTATATATTGGTCTTCTTAAATCTAAATAATTTATTATTCCTGTAGGAGTTAAATCAAAACGATTATTTATTTTTTCTATTATTTCTTC
>CANRQH010000122.1 GCA_947632745.1 uncultured Clostridia bacterium
CCTTCATCTTTATGTGTTGTATATGGCACTTTACCTAGATTTTCTAATGTTTCTTTTTCAAATTCTATACCTGAATCATATATGTAAATTCCATAACTTTCATCCACTAGTCCTAGCTTTACTAAAATACTTTTATTAATATTGTCTGAATGGTTAATTGCTATAATTGCATCTTTTACATGATCAGCTATTAAAATTTCTAATTCTTCTTTTGGTATATGATGATTTATCATTGTGTGTATGTTTCCTGTAATTTGTAAATTAAATTCGATATTGCTCTTCTCACATTCTGATTGCATAAAATTTAACATATCGTCTATTTCCATTACTCCGGTCTTTGCTAATTCAACATTTGTTGTACCTGAATTTATTTCATCTGAGATGTTGGCTAGTCTATCTTTTATATCTATTTCTTCTGCTGTTTCTGATTTTAACATCATTTGATTTAATTTGTACTCAAGTGCTTTTTGTTTATGTGCTATAGAATGACTTCTTTTATTGAAATTTAATATTTCTTTTTCTAGTGTTGTAACTTCTTCTTTCTTGCTATTTAATTCTGCTTTTGTTTCTTCAAGTTCTCTGACAAGGAGCTTCTTTTTGTAGTATAGTTGTATTGATTTATATATACTTATAATCATAACTATTGCAAAGATAATAAATGCTATAAAAAAATTTGTAGAAATGTTAAAATTAAAACTAGCTGCTGTTGTTGCAGTCATTAGAATTATATATGAAAATAATAGAATAATGCTTGTATTTAAAATTATTATATCTAAATATTCATCTTGAGAATTTGTATAGAAAAAGTTTATACCATGCTCTAATTTTTTTATTTTTAATATTCTATACAATAATAACCCTTGTATTAATACCATTAAACCTAAATTGATATAATCATTTTTTATAACATATACTTTATTAATCATATAACTAAAAATTAATACAATAAAAAATAACATATAATTAAAACTCAAAGAAATAATTGTTGTAAAAATTACACATCCAAAATTATTTTTTGTAGTTACTAACTCTATTATGCTCAATAATAAAATTAAAAGTACATTTCCTATAATTTTATTAATATTTAATGTTGTTATTGTTACTAATACAGAGATTATAATGATTGCTACAAACACAAATATAAGTTTTTTTCTTTCTGTCATCTTACTGTCTGTTACCTTTAAATAAGTATAATATGTAAATAATATTAGGAAAAATGTTCTTAGAACAAAAACCTGAAATACAATTTGTCCTTGATTCATAACAATTTCATCCTCCAATTTTTCTTTATTATATATTAAATAAAATAAAAAAGCAATATAAATTTCTTATATTGCTTTTTCTTTTTATTATTAGTTCCAACGTCCTAGCCATCTTAAAAGTTCCTCAAACCAGCTCATATTTTCCACCACCTTTCATTTCACAAACGCTTTAATCAAATTGTTAATATAAAAATACCATCAATCGTAGTTATTTCAGTGGTTTTTGATGATAGAAAAAAATGGCGAAAAATGAAAAAAAATGGTAAAAAAAATAGAACATCTCATTTAGATGTTCTATTTTTATTTTATTTAATTAAATCATTTTACCTATCTTATCTACGTAGAAGTATATAAACTCCATAGGAGTTGGTATTCCTGTTTCATAATTTATTCTTGCTGTGTAATATCTTTCTAAATCATCTGGAGGCATAACCCTCCATGCATGTATTATGGCATTTTGAATACCATTTGTTATTGTTGTTCCTGACTTTTTATATTTGTTTGTTAAATATTGAACAACATTAATTTTATTACTATTATCTCTATTTTGTATTAAATACAAAATTGCATCATGCAAATATTCTTTTCCTTTTAACTTAGCTGTTACTCCTATTAAATCCAGCTCGCTATTTATTATATTAGAAATCTTTTCTTCATCAGTTTCTATAGCTTCTTGCATAGAAATAATTTTGCTAATATTGCTTGCTTTTCTTAAATTAATAAAACTATTTAACACATGGTCACTTGAATATTTTGGGTGGTCTTTATATAAAATTAATTCTACACCACACCTATGTAATATTTCATATGTTCTTTTAGAATTTACATGTGTTGTTACTATAATTATTGGTTCATAATTTAAGTTTAATTCTTTTAGTTTAGACAAAAATCCAAAAGAATCTGTACTTCCAGACATACCATTATTTAATTCTAAATCTAGAACAATTCCTTCAGGATGCTTAGTTTTTACATACTTTATAGCTTCTGCATCTGAATCTGTTATTCCTATAATTTCTATGTCTTTTCTATTGTCCACACAATTTTTAAAGGCATTACAATCATTAATATCATCTTCTATAATTAATATTTTCATCGGTTTAAACTCCATATAATTACTCCCCCTATTGCTCCGTTTATCATAATATACCATAAAATCTCAGAAAATACCACAAGTACACATAATTTTTTTCTATAATTTTGTTGTTATTTTATTGTAAAATGTTTATAAAATTAAAATTTAATTTCATATTAATTAAACTTTAATTCTTATATAGCACTAAATATAATAAGAAAGGATGGTATATATGAGTAAAAATATTGATAAAACTGCTGAAAAGGAAGAACAAATAGCTAGAGGTAATAGAATTAAAGAAATTAGAGAAAATGAACTTAGACTTAATAAAACAGATTTAGCTAAACAGATCGGCATCTCAAGTCAATTTCTTGGATTAGTTGAAGAGGGTAAAGGCAATTTAGTTTATAGAAGTGTCAAATTACTTAGAAACTTAAGCGGGCATTCTGCTGACTATATTTTGTATGGACTTGATGATAACGTAATTACACAAACAAAGGAATGTTTAGAAGAATATAGTGAAGAAGAGCTTTTAGGAGCTATTAAAGTTCTAAAACATCTTTCATTGTTTTTAAGAAATTTATCTAACTAAAATTTTACATAATTATAAAAAACTTTTCAAAAAAATATATCTTTTTGAAAAGTTTTTATATTGCTTCTGCTTTTACAACTACTCTTTGTTTGCTATCGTTAGTACAAGTAATAAGTGTTATTATTTTTTTACCATTTGTACGTTGAGTAGTACAACTTACATCTGTCGGAGTTACTGTATACATGTCATAGACTGAATATGTTAATGTTTGATTTGTTAAATCCGTTATGTTTATAGTATCTCCTACTTTTAAAGTTGGTACTTTACTAAAAAATTTTTTATTTCTATAATTATGTCCTGCTATACATAGATTTCCTACCTCATTAGGGTTACTTCCCCAGAATTTACATACTGAAACTTTTAATAAACTATCTGTAGTTTCAGATAAAATTGGATAATCAATATTTATTTTTGGAATTTGTATTTT
>CANRQH010000123.1 GCA_947632745.1 uncultured Clostridia bacterium
ATTCAAAAAATCTCTAATCCTTTGCTATTGTTAAGGACTAGAGATTTTACTCTTTTAAAAGTGTTTAAGTTGAGATTTTAGGTATATTTTACTATATTTTTTGCAAAAAATCAATGTATTATTGCATTTTGTTCCTTTTTTGTTGTGTTTTCATAATAAATCCTTAACTTTTAATAAATAAAAGAGAACTATCTTTAGTTCTCCTTTTTCATCCTATTAAATAATTTAAATATACTTTTTAATTTACTCATTTTTGAAATTCTTATGTACGGCTTTAAATCTTCTGCTATCTGTTCAACACTTTTCTTTTCTACTACTGCTCTTTTAACTAGTTGATATAATTCTTCATTATCTCCGGTTATTCTATATCCATTCATTTCTAAAAAAACCATCGTAGATAATAATGCTGTTCTTTTATTTCCATCAAAAAATGGATGGTTCATAGAAAAAGACCTTAAATAACATGCTGCTTTTGATATTATATCTGGATATAAATCTTTTCCATCAAAAGTTTGTTTTGGTTCCCAAAGAGCGGAGTTGAATAAATTAGTATCTTTTATACCTCTCATTTCATTATCATATCTAACTTGTTCTCCATATTCACAAAATTCTTGATCTATAACTACCATATGAATAAAAAGAACAAAATTTGCATTTATATATTCTATTTTCATTTTAATTCCTCGATAATTTTCTTAAAGCTTCTTTAAATCTGCTAGTCAACTTAAATACCAACTTTTTTTGTTTTGGAGAAATTTTTTTCATCCAGTCTTCACTAACACCAATTTCTCTTCTAACATTAGATGGTATTGTTGAATTCTCAATCCTATTTAATACCCTTGACATAATTTCTCCCTCCTTTTTCATACTAACCTCCTTGTAAATATACATATTATTTACAAGTTATTAATATGTTATAACAAATTTTAAAAAAAATAAAGATTTTTTTTAATTTGTAATATTATTGTAACACATTTTTATGTAAATTTCAAGTTTTATTAAAAATACCAAACTGTGTAAAGCTTGGTATTTGTGTATATTATCAAACCTCCATTACAATTGGTATAATCATTGGGTTTCTTTTGGTTTTAGAAAAAATATATTCTCTTAAATTTTCTCTTATAGAATTTTTAATTGTAGTCCAATCACGAATATCCTGTTCTTCGCATTTTCTAACTATTTGTTTTACAACTTGTTTTATATCATCCATCACATTTTCAGATTCCCTTACATAAACGAATCCTCTTGATATAACATCTGGACCTGCGACAACTTCTCCTGAAGAGCCATCCATTGTTAAAACAACTATTATTAAGCCATCTTGAGATAAATGTTGACGGTCCCTTAGAACTACGTTTCCAACATCACCTATTCCTAAACCATCTACAAGAATTATTCCTGATTGTACTAATCCATTAAATTCTGCATTATTTTCGTCTATTTCTAATATTCTACCATTTTCTAGTTTTATAATATTTTCTGTATCTATTCCCATCATTTTTGCTGTTTCACTATGTGCCATTAATTGTCTGTATTCTCCGTGAACAGGTAAGAAATATTTGGGTTTTGTTAAAGCCAAAATCAATTTTTGCTCTTCTTGGCAAGCATGCCCTGAAACATGGACATCTTCTAGTGCTGAATAGACTACTTCTGCACCTATTTGCATAAGCGAATCTATTACTTTTGAAACACTTTTTTCATTTCCTGGAATTGGATTTGCTGAAATTATTACTAAGTCATTTGGTGTTATTTTTACTTTTCTATGTGTTCCTGATGCCATTCTAGTTAGTGCTGACATTGTTTCCCCTTGACTTCCTGTTGTTATAATAAGTAAATTATCGTCTGTGTAGTTATTTATCATGTCTATATCTATAAAAATGTTATCTGGACAATCAATGTAACCTAATTCTCTTGCAGTTGTTATCATGTTTATCATGCTTCTACCACATATTGCTATTTTTCTGCCATATTTTACTGCACAATTTACTATTTGTTGAACTCTGTGAACATTTGATGCAAATGTTGCAACTACTATTCTTTTTTTGCAATGTGTAAATAATTTTTCAAATACTTCCCCAACTGAACTTTCTGACATTGTAAAGCCTTTTCTTTCAGCATTTGTTGAGTCTGACATTAATGCCAAAACTCCTTGATTTCCAAGTTCAGCTAGTCTTCCAAAATCCATTATTTTTCCATCCATTGGTGTAAAGTCTACCTTAAAGTCTCCTGTGTGTACGATTGTTCCAACAGGTGTTTTAATTGCTAGCATAACTGAGTCTGGAATACTATGTGAACTTTGTATAAACTCTATTTTAAAGTATTTTCCAAGTTTTATTGTTTCTCCTGGATTTACGTCGTGTAATTCAGTACTTTCAACTAATCTATGTTCTTCTAACTTATTTTTTATTAATCCTAAAGTTAGTCTTGTTCCATAAATTGGTGTATTTACTTGTTTTAAGAAATATGGCACTCCTCCTATATGGTCTTCATGCCCATGTGTAATTACCATTCCTTTTAATTTTTCTTGATTTTTTACAATATATGTTATATCTGGTATAACTAAATCTACTCCTAACATATCATCTTCTGGGAATGATAAACCACAGTCTACAACTATCATTTCATCTTCATATTGAAATACTGTTATATTTTTTCCTATTTCGTGTAATCCACCTAAAGGAATTATTTTTAGTCTTGATTTTCTAAAACTTACTTTTTCTTGAATACTATTTAATGATCTATTTTTAGGTATTTCTTTAAGAGCAATTTCTTTTGGTGTATTTAACATTTCTCTTTGATTTGTACTTCTTTTATTCTCACCCTTTTTTTCGTTTCTTGCTTGTTTCTCTTCTTTTGATTTTCTTATACTTGTTTTTGTTTCTTTTTTTACTTTGTTATCCACATTTTCTTCTTGAACTGTGGATTCTTCTTTCTTACCATATGTTTTCTTTGGCATACTTCTTCTACGAGCACTTCTTACATTGCTCGTATCACTTATCATTTCTTTCTTTTCTTCCATTTATCCTTTCTCTCCTTAAATTAATTTTAAAAATTTTAAACATCACAAAATAAACGATTTTTAAATATACTTTCCCCTTTTTATTTAAAAATCCATTTTTTATTTAATTATCTCATTTTTTTATTTTGGTTTAAAATCTCATTTTTTATGAATATTATTATATCATTTTTTTTCACTAAAGTCAATTTTTTGTTAGCAAGATCCAGGGTAATTTCATCGATTATTACAAAATTGTAATATTTGAATATATATGATAAAATACAACATGGTGAAGAAAATG
>CANRQH010000124.1 GCA_947632745.1 uncultured Clostridia bacterium
TTAACCTCAAGCTTTATCCCAATTATATAGGATTTTGCTTGAGGTTTCAATATGCGGTTTTATCCATCGCTTACATTTAAAATAGGTGAATTTTATCAAACATATAGTAAAGATGCATATATTATGTCATATTTATTTAATTATAAAACCAAAAAGATAGAGGAAAATTATAGTTCTTGTGGTTTTCCAAGTAGTAGTCTTGCAAAAAATTTAGCAAAATTAGAAGAAAAAAAGATTAACTATGTAATTGTTGATAAGAGAAATAATTACGAAAACGAAGAAAAATGTGATAATAATAATTTGAATAAATATGATGAAATTTTTGAAAAAGCACATAAATATGTGTGCATAAGAAACAGAATAGATAATATCAACAATTATTTAATAGGAGAAATTGAAAAAGAACAAATAATAGAAAAAATAAGAAAAGTAGAAGATATAGTGTATGAAGGAAGAAAAATTTAAAATTATACAATTTATAAGGGAACTTTTGGTAAGAATAGATAAAGAATTAGATAATTTTCCCAAAAAAGATATAGAAATAAAAAATAGAATTAGAAATAATACATATGATTTGTTAGAGATAGCCTATGATGCAAATACAACATCAAATATACAAAGGAAAACAGAATTATTAGAAAAGGCAATAGCAAAGATAAAAACTATAGATTTTTTAATTAATTTATCTTATGACAAGGAAATTATAACCAATAAAAAATATATAAAATTAGGTCTAAAAATGGATGATATAATAAAATATATATCAGGTTGGCTAAAAAAGATAAATAGCACTGGGGCATAGTTGCTTGGTTGGCCTCTCCGAATCCAAGCAACACTAACAACGTACGCAATGTGAACTATAACGGTAACATCAACAACAACAATAACAACACGAATGGGGTCCGTCCCGTAGCTTCTAAAAAACTGTGGTATAGTAGACAATATGTTACTATAGAGAAGTTTTAGAAACAAACTATGTCCTTTATCTATGTGTTTATTAGAATATTATACAAGAAACATAGATATAAAATAAATTTAGATAAATATATTTGTTAGTAAGTTTTATACTGAAAAGGAGTTATATTTTAGTACTAAATTTAAGGGAGTCAAAATAGAACTACTTTTTAAAGTAGATATAAAGTAAAAATCTACTTTAAGAAGAAAGCTATATGGCTCTCTTTTTAAAGTAGTTTTACGCTATTTGAACATAAACTTTCGTAGCTAATTATACTACAAGATATGTTGTTTAGTTTAATTTGATTTGTTTGATACAAACGTACTCTCTTTTTTAATCTTCTTCTTACAGTCCTATATCTGGAATATTTACCATTAATAGTACGTCCCAAAAATATAAAATTATTAGTACTTTTAAATAAACGAGTTTTTTTATTTAAATGCAATTTTTCGTGTTCTAAAAATTCTTTTAGCTCTTCAAGGCAATATTTTAAATAATCTTTTGAGTGATGAAATAACAAAAAATCATCTTGATATCTTACAAAATACTTTATTTTTAGTTTTTCTTTAATAAAATGGTCCATATCGTTTAAGTAAAAAATAGCAAGTGCTTGGCTTGTCATGGAACCAATATTTAAACCATTGGGTTCACTGTCTATAATATCAAAAACAATTTTTAAAGCATCTTTATCTTTTATTCTTCGTTCTAATTTTTTCTTTAAAATATCATGGTCAATGCTTGCAAAAAATTTGCTAATATCACATTTTAAAATATAAAAATCATTATGGTATTTTATTTTACATTTAGTATAGAACTTTTTAAATAATGATAAACCTGCGCTAGTTCCAAGATGTTTTCTGCTTGCTACATTAACATCTAATAAACACCTATATTCTTTATATTTATCTACCCTGCTTTTATTTCTTGTATTTCTACACACTTCATCATAAGCAGCCATGATATTTTCTATTTTGCATATATTTTTATATAGATTTCCCATTCGTTTCATGTGAGCTTAACTCCTTTAATCTTCTGCGTTTTTTAATTTTTCTTGTAAGTTATATAGTAAATCAAAAGCTTGTGATATTGATAAATTATCAATATTAATTTTTAGAAATTCATCAATTATTTTATTGGATTTAATAATATTTATATGTTCTTTTGCACTGCTCGTGTGAGACATATCATTTAATGCAATAACTTTTACATTTAAATTTAATTCTTTGAATTTCCTAAAGTATTTTTCTGTAGAACTAACAGGGAATCCACATTTCATAATATCTGTATTTAGATTTGTTAATTTTAAATCTAATATTGGTGCAATTTTTACTGCGTCATCTGCAATAAAAATATAAAATATTCCTGATTGAAATAAATAATAAGAAGTTGAATCTTCATTTTTTAATGATAAATATTTTTGATATAATTTGCTACTCATATAAAACCTTCCTTTGTAATTTATATATTCAAATTTTAGTATAATCAGTGTCGTTTTTTTTAAAATATAGGTGTAAAATAATCGTATAACTACTATTATATATAAAATTCGACAAAAAACAACAACTACAAGTAGTATTAAAGTGGTTGTTAGAATAAATTTTATAGTTAAAAATGGAGGCAATATGTCATATTTTAATAGATTTTATAAAAAAGAAAAATTAGTAAATAGATCATTTCAAATAGATGAAAATTTATATTTTAAATTAGAATATTTATCTAAGAATGTGTATGATGCATCTATAAGTAAACTTGTAAATGCTTCAATAGAGCAAATGATTAGTAATGAAAATATTTGTATATATGGTAAAAAAAATAAATCCAGTATATCAAGGTCATTTTTAATTAGAGAAAGTTTATTAAATGGATTATATAATTTAAAAGAAAAATATGGATTGTCTATATGTTTGTTAGTAAATATGTCAATTAGAAATGCAATAATTGAAGAAGAAAATGAGAATAAAGCAAGAATTATGAAAATAAAAATGTTTAGATGAAAAATAAAAATTTTACGTCAACTATTGACAAAGTTCGAAGAAGAGTATTATAATAAAAATGCAAATTGCTTTTAAGTCATAGAAAATTTTATTCAAAAAAACTTAATTCAAACTTTTTTGTTACATGATTTTCCAAAAAATGAACTAAAAGTATTATGCAAAATCAAGTGACAAGGAGGTGATGAATATAGGAGAGCTAACATTATTAGAATTAAAAAATGATATAGTATTTCAAGAACTTTTTGGTAATCAAAAAAATAGCAAAATAACAGGACATTTATTATCATTAATACTAGAAAGAGAAGTAAATAATGTTAATTTAGATTTGAATAAAAGAATGCTAGG
>CANRQH010000125.1 GCA_947632745.1 uncultured Clostridia bacterium
AACTAATGCTACAATAATGAATGTTGCTATACTTACTAAGATAAAGAATTTCATTGAAGTTCTTATTTTTATAAGTATCTTTTTCATTACAAATTTTCTCCTCATATAATATGTTTACAAGGTTTGTTTAATATAAATTTTATAAACATATTTTTTTATTTTTTTACATCTTATATTATCAATTCTTTTTTTTCAATTTTTATAATAAACTATTTATTATCAATTTTCTTTAATTTAATTTTAGAATCTCGTTTTATCTTCAAATTTTGTCCAATTATATAATTTCTAGCTTTGCAAATTTAGCCATAAGCCTTTTGTGCCCTACTTTATCAAAACTTATATCTACTTTTAAATCTTCCCCTTCAGGCTCTGTTTTTGTAATTACACCTTCTCCGAATTTTTTGTGATATACTTTTGTTCCTGTTACATATTTAGATAAATCTATTTGCTCATTATTTGTTTTTTGTCCTAAACTACTTAAAAAGCTTTCTGCAGTTCTTCCAAATGCTGGCTTTTTGCCAAATATTGAACTTGCAGCTACAATGCTACTTTTTACTGTATCTTTAGCATTATAACTTATAACTTTACCAAAATCGTTTGATTTATTTCCATATGTCCAAGCATATTCTTTTTCATCGTTTTCTTTCCTTGAACTATAGCTTCCTCCAAATGCATCTTCATACCCATCTAATAAATCTTTAGGAATTTCTTCTAAAAATCTTGAAGGCATATTGTAACTTGTTGAGCCAAACATTGTACGCATTTTACTACATGTTAAAAATAAATTTTCTTTTGCACGTGTTACCCCAACATAACATAAACGCCTTTCTTCTTCAATTTCTTTTGGCTCTCCTATTGAGCGGTGTCCAGGGAATATCCCTTCTTCCATTCCTACTAAAAATACTACAGGAAATTCTAGTCCTTTTGCACTATGCAAAGTCATAAGTGTAACAGAATCTTCTGTTTCTTCCATATTATCTATATCTGAAGATAATGTCATTCCCTCTAAGAAGCTTTGTAAATCACTTTCTGCTTCTTCTTTTTCAAATTCCATTGCAACTGTTAAAAATTCATCTAAGTTTTCTATTCTGTTGTCCGCTTCCAAAGTTTTTTCATCTTCTAATGCTTTTATATATCCTGATTTTTTAAGTAAATATTTTACTAATTCTGAGATTTTCATCTCATCTTTTTTCTGTCTTGCATCTTCTATTAAACTTACAAACTCTCTTGAATTTAAATAAACTTTATTTAATCCATATTGGTCTGCATTTTTTATTATTTCATACATTGAAGTTTCATTTTGAATAGACAAATCTGTTATTTTATCTAAACTTGTTTTTCCTATTCCTCTTTTAGGTTCATTTATAATTCTTGCTAAACTCAAATTATCAGATGGATTTTGTACTAATCTTAAATAAGATACAATGTCTTTAATTTCTTTTCTTTCATAGAACTTTAGTCCCCCAACAATTTTGTATGGAATAGATTCTCTTCTTAAAATGTCTTCTATTACTCTTGATTGAGTGTTCATTCTATAAAGTATTGCAAAATTAGAATAACTATAGTTTTCTTGATTTTTTAAATGTGAAATTTCATCTACTACATAACTTGCTTCATCATATTCATTGTCTGCTAAAAATACTTTTGGCAAACTTCCTTCGTCATTTTCTGTCCATAATTTTTTTTCGTATTTTGTTTCATTGTTTTTAATTATTGCATTTGCTGTTTTTAAAATATTTCCTGTACATCTATAATTTTGTTCTAGCTTTATTATTTTTGTGTTTTCAAAATCTTTTTCAAAATTTAATATATTTTTTATGTCTGCTCCTCTAAATGAATATATACCTTGGTCGTTATCACCTACAACTGTGATGTTTTTATTAACTTCAGCTAGCATTTTAACTAAGTTAAACTGAGATTTGTTTGTATCTTGGTATTCGTCTACTAAAATATATTTGAATTTTGATGAATAATAATTTAAAATTTCTGGGTTTTCATTAAAGATTTTTATTGTGTAATTTATTATATCGTCAAAATCTATACTGTTATTTTCTTTTAACCTTTTTTGATATAGTTCATACACAATTGCTATTTTTTCTTTTCTAAAATCTCCATGTGCTCTTAATGCATATTGGTCAGGCTCTAACATTTCGTTTTTTGCATTACTTATTTCTGAAAGAACTGCTTTTTCAGCAAATTGTTTATCATCTAATTGCAATTCTTTTAAACATTTTTTTACTAATGTTTTTTGGTCTGATGTGTCAAATATTATAAATGAACTTTCAAACCCTAATTTGTCTATATGTTTTCTTAAAATTCTAACACATATTGAATGAAATGTTCCCATCCATATATCTTTTGCATCTTCTCCAACTAAAGTTGCTACTCTTTCTTTCATTTCGTTTGCAGCTTTGTTTGTAAATGTTATTGCTAATATGTTCCATGGAAGTACCTTTTTTTCTTGTATTAAATATGCTATTTTATGTGTTAATACTTTTGTCTTCCCGCTTCCTGCTCCTGCAATTACAAGTACTGGTCCTTCTGTATTTACAACTGCTTCATATTGTTTGTCATTTAATCCTTTTAATATTTCTTGCATTTATTTTTCTCCTTGTATATTTTATTTATATTTTTGTATATTTTTATTTAATATTGTTTTTTATTTTGCTCCTGTATTATATATTTTTTTAATTTCAAAGTCAATAAATTTTTAAAATTTTTGCAAATTTTTGTTTGTGATTTTTCTAATATTTTATATCTTTGTTGCAAATATCCCAATAATAAATCCTAACATATTTCCAACAGCACTCATTCTACCTTTATAAAGTTTATTCGATTCTGGAATAAGTTCTCCTGACACAATGTATAACATTGCTCCTGCTGCAAAACTTAAAGCTACTGAAATTACAGTTTCTGAGATACTTCCAATTATTGCACCAAAAAAAGCACCAATTCCTGTTGTTATGCCTGAAAAGAAGACATAAAAAATTACTTTCCAAAGCTTCATCCCACCATTTTTCATAGGAACTGCCATAGATATTCCTTCTGGTTGATGTCAAAGTAGGCAGCTTTTTGACTGATTTAATATTTAATATTAAATCAGTCTTTTTCGTTTTATTATTCACATTTATAAATATCTATATGGTATAACTTTATTTTTATCATCTAAATCAATAATTTTGTCGTACATACATATAATTCCA
>CANRQH010000126.1 GCA_947632745.1 uncultured Clostridia bacterium
TATAATTCATGCTTTTCTCCATCTATAATTATGCTTTCATCTAATTTAGATAAAACTAAATATCTTCTTGCTGGTGCAGATAAAGGACAAACAAGCAAGCCATGATATCTTCTAGTATTTGCACCTATTATTGTAGAAGATGCATATCCTCCTATTCCATTTGTAATTAGCCATTCCTTTTCTAATCCATTTTCTAAATTCAAGTCCTTTTTTTCAAATTTCATTAGTGTTCCTCCATAATTTCTTCATTTATTTTTTCAATTTTTTAATTTAATTTTTTACTTAAATTATTTTTTTAAGTTAAATTTTTTTATTTTCTCGTTTCTTATTTCATCATAATCTTTAGGTCTTATTTTTTCTTTGCCAATTTTGCTTTCTTGATATGCTTTTAGTACTTCGGATTTTTTTCTATTCATTTTGTCTAGTTTTTCTTTATCTTCTTCTACTCCTCTTTTTCTCAAACTAGCTTTTTTTCTTTTTTCAATTTTCTCATCTGCATGTCTTATAGATTCTATTCTTTCACTATATTTACTTATAAATTTACTTTTACCTTTTACTTTTTCTTTTTTAACTTTTTTATTTTTAGCATTACGTTTTTTATCTTTATTTATTTCTTTATCAGCTTGAAGTTTAGAGTTCATCATTAAATACTCTGGTTCATTATGCTTGTCCTGGAATTTCATATCATCAAGTATTATTTTAATTAAAGTATCTGCAATAAGCATTGCATCATGTCTTATAAAATCGTCTTTTATTACTGACATATTTTCTTTTAAAAATTTAATTTTTTTATCTTTTATATCTGAAAAATCTTGTTCTACAAGCTCTGCTCCATCTAAGTTATATTTTTTTATAAATTCTGGTATTACTTCTCCTGTATCGTACAAACAATAATCTATAAGTCCTTCTCCACAATGGTCTATTATTGCATTTACATGGTCTGCTACTGAATAATTGTCTGTTAACCCTGGCTCTGTCATTATATTACATACATACATTTTTATTGCTTTAGATTCTTTTATTGCTCTTGATATTCCATTTACTAATAAATTTGGAATAACATTTGTATATAAACTTCCGAGGCCCTATTATTATTCCATCTGCTTCTTGTATTGCCTCTATAACTTCTGGAAGTGCTTTACAATTTGATGGGTTTAAATATACTCTATTTACTTTTGTTAATTTATCATAAACCGTTTCTGCTATTTTATTTTTTTCTTCTATTAAGTATCCATTTTCTAGTTCAGCACAAATTTTCATTTTGTCTTTTGTTACTGGCAAAACTTTTCCACAGATTTTAAAAATTTCATTACTATTTTTTACTGCTTCAGCTGTACTGTTTGAAATTTGGCCCATTGCTGCAAAATATAAATCTGGGAATGTAATTCCATTCACACTTCCTCCTGAAAATCTATAATTTAAAAGTTCTTTCATTTTGCTTTCATCATCTACTGCAAGTGAAGCAATTGAATCTTTTATATCTTCTAGTTGCCTATATAACATTGTTTCGTTGTTTTGGCCAAAATTTTCTCCATAATCTGAAATTGTTACAACAGCGGTTATATTGCTGGTATGTTTTTTCAATCCCTCTAAAGTATTATTTAAACCGCTTCCTCCACCTATTACAACAATTTTTGGTCCTTTATTATAAACCTTTTTGTTGAAAATTAAAGAGTTTACATTTACTTTTTCGTTTCCGTCTAATCTTTCATCTGTCGCTTCTATAAATAATTCCATTGTTCTTTTATTTATAAAAATTATTCCTAATACAACACATGTAAAACCTATAACAAAATTTATTATTATTTTAGCTGCATGTAAAAATGTTATTGTATTAGTAGATGAAATAATATTTGCCATACCAAATGATGCAAAAACAACTCCAACTAAAATAAGCATTATCCAACGTTTCATTTTTGAACTATCTTTAAACCACTGAAAAATTCCTTTCATCTAAAACTTCATTCCTTCCTTGCTTAACTTGCATGGCTAATATATAATTGTGAAAATTTTATATTAATCCTTTCAAGCTTTAATTCCTATAATTATTTTTCCCCTATAATTTTTATTTCTTCTTCTATTTTTACTCCATGTTTTTCATATACTTTTTCTTTTACGTATTTTACTAAATTTAAAACATCTTCTGCTGTTGCATTATCATAATTTACTATGAAACCTGCATGTTTTTCAGAAATTTTTGCTCCTCCAATTTTAAATCCTTTTAAACCACATTCATCAATTAGTTTAGCTGTAATTATTCCTTCTTGCCTTTTAAATGAGCTCCCTGCTGATGGAAGTTCAAGAGGTTGCTTTTCTTTTCTTGAATTTAAATATTCGTTCATTTTATTTTCTATCTTTTGTTTTTCACCATGTTCTAATTTTAATGTTGTTTCTAAAACTATGTAGTTCTTTTTTTGAAATATACTTGTTCTATATTCAAATTCTTGCTCTTTATTTGATAACTTAAATATATTTCCCTCTAAATCCATACATTTTGTAGATATAACTACATCTTTTATTTCTTTTCCGTAGGCTCCTGCATTCATGTAAATTGCACCACCTATTGTTCCTGGAACTCCTGATAATTCTTCAAATCCTGTTATTTCTTGTGTAGCAAGTTTAATTCCAAGTCCCATCATTTTATATCCTGCACCTACTGTTACTTGAACTTCTTTTTCGTTTTTTTCTATTTTTAGATTTTGTATATTTATTTTTATTACTAGTCCTCTTATTCCTTTGTCTGTAACTAATAGGTTACTGCCATTTCCTATAATATAAATTGGTATTTTCTTTTCTTTAGCATATTTTGTAGCTTGCTTTAATTCTTCTTCACTATTTACTACTATAAATTCATCTGCTTTTCCACCAATTTTAAAAGTGGTGTGATTTTTCATAGGCTCATCAAATATTATTTTTTCCTCTATATTTAATGTATTTTTTAACATTTGAAACGCCTCCTTACATTTTTCCTATATTATATTACCATTTTTTGAATATATTTACAAGATTTTTTTGTGATTTTAAGGAAAAAAGAATAAATTTTATTTTGTACTATCTAACCTCATATTTATTTTACACTTATTTTTCAGGACTAAATCATGAAATTTTTCAAAAAAGTCTGTTAATCATTGATATTAAATGGTTATCAGACTTGATTTT
>CANRQH010000127.1 GCA_947632745.1 uncultured Clostridia bacterium
AAAAATGTTAAAAGTTAGATGAAAGATAAGACTTTGACTCTGGCATGCGCTAGTTCGAATCTAGCCAGTCCAGCCAAATTAAAAAGCCTTGTAAATGTTGAAATTTTAACATTTTGCAAGGCTTATTTTTTATTACTACACATATGCATAAAATTTATAGTTCTACATAAAATTCAATAAGCTCTCCCTCATTTTCAATCCAAATTTTCCCACCATGTAAACTAATAATTTCTTTTGTAATTGCTAATCCTAAGCCAGTTCCTCCTGTGCTACTTGTCCTAGATTCATCAGCTCTATAAAATTTTTCAAAAATTTTATCTAATTTATATTCTGGAATTTTCTCTCCCTTATTTCTAAATACCAAATTTACATTGTCTTCGTTTTGAGTTACATTTATTTCAATAGTTGTACATTGGTAACTATAATTAATTGCATTTTTTATAAGATTTCCAAAAGCCCTAGCGAGCTTATCTCCATCTCCTTCAAAGTAAACATGTTCAGGTTTATTTAAAACATATTTTAAATCTCTTGCTTGAAGCATTGGATAAAACTCATCTATTAATTGGTCTAGCAAAATTGATAAATCTATTTTATTTTTTGTAATTGGTGTTTCATGTAAATCATATCTTGTTATATCAAAAAATTGATTTGTAAGTTCTTCTAACCTTAGTGACTTATCTAATGCAATTTTTATATATTTTTCTTGCATTGGTTTTGAAATATCTTTTTCATCATTTAACAAGCTTAAATATCCTATAACTGATGTAAGTGGAGTTTTTAAGTCATGAGCCATATACATTATTAAATCATTTTTCTTCTCTGTTTCCTCTTTTGCTTTATTCTTATTTGTTATCAAATTAATTCTTATGTTATTTAATCTATTTTCTAGTATAAGCAGATCACTTGAAAGTTTTATATCTTTTTCTGGCTCTTTTAAAATACCGTCCATTGCAGATATTACTTTTACCATATTATTGTTTGAATTTCTTATAACAATATAA
This sequence comes from uncultured Clostridia bacterium, assembly GCA_947632745.1. Lineage (GTDB taxonomy): Bacteria > Bacillota > Clostridia > TANB77 > CAG-508 > CAG-269. Next base: position 1,002 of record CANRQH010000127.1, read on the forward strand.
GTAATAATTGTAATGATTATTAAATGCATAATTTCCATTAATAGCATTTTATGTGCCATACACCAAAAATAAAAACTCCTATTAAAGCTAGATATAGATTTTGCTATTTGCTCATTGTAAATACCATCAATAATAATTTTAAGTATAATCATTGCAAGTATAGAATATAGAATTATTTTAAAAATACATTTTATTGCTATACTATTTTTTAATTTTGAAAATTCCTTATTATCCAATTTTTTCTCCTTTTTATCTAACAATTTTTATTTACAATTTATATTTTTTTATAAATATTTATAATCATTCTATCTTATACCCTACTCCCCAAACGGTTTTTATAAACTTTGGATTTTTGGTATCTTCTTTTAGTTTTTCCCTTATTCTTCTTATATGTACCATAACTGTATTGTTATTTTCTAAATATTTTTCCTTCCAAACTTTTTCAAATAGTTCTTCTGAACTTACTACTTTTCCTCTTGATATTGCCAAATATAAAAGAATATCAAATTCTAATGGCGTTAATTCTATTTCTTTATCATATAGTAAACATTTATGCTTTTCTTTATTAATTTCTAAGCCATTTATATATATTATATTTTCTTTATTATTTTTATTATATTTTGTATATCTTCTAAGCTGTGATTTAACTCTTGCAACAAGCTCAAGAGGATTAAACGGTTTTGTTAAATAGTCATCTGCTCCGATAGTTAAACCTGTTATTTTATCATTATCTGCTATTTTTGCAGTAAGCATTATTACAGGAAACTGAAAATTCTTTTCTCTAATTAACTTACATATTTCAAATCCATTTTTTCCTTTAACCATTACATCTAATATAGCTAAATCTAGCTTTACTGTATTTATACACTCTATTGCTTCTTCTGATGTATAAAACTTATATACATTGTAATTTTCATTTTTTAAATACAATTCTACTAAGTCTGCAATTTCTTTTTCATCATCTAAAACTAAAATATTCATACTTTATTTATGTTAGATTTTAACTCTAACATCTCCTTCCTTCAGCTTAATTATAACATATATGTTCTTGCTTCTCACATAACTTCTTTAATTGTAAGAAAAATTTAAGATTTTGTTAATTTTTTCTTAAAACTATTCTATCTAAATTGCTATATAATTTCTTCATAAAGTAAAATTATAAATAACACATGAAATAAAGTTTTTCATAACTATATGTGCCTTTATGTGAAGTAAGAAAGGAAGTTTTCATATGAAAAAAAAGAAAAAGAAATTAAATGTTAAAAGAATTATATTTTTAATAATAATTGTAATTTTAATTTTTTGTCTAAAAAATTTTTTAAAGCGTAAAAATATCGTAGAAAATAATTCTTTTTTAGATTTACTACATAGCTCTAAATATAAAGTAACAAAAGAAGATTCAAACCATAATTACTTAGGTGTAGGCCAAGAAATAGTACAAAATAAAGACGGCTATTTTACAACTTTTACTACAACAGACGAAAACCAAAAAACTTATAAAGAATACAAACAAAATGGAACTTCTTCTTGGGCAAACAAAAGATATTGGGGTGGAACTATGGCTGAAAAAGGTTGTGGAATAACTGCTATCTCAATTATTTTAAGCGGTTACAATAAAGATTATACACCAAATGATTTAAGAGAAAAATACTACCCTATCTTAAATAGTGAAAAAATTTCAAGTACATTATCAAAAACCTTTAAAATAAAGAATTCTGATTTTTATTATGATAATACTCACTTAAGTAAAAAAAGCTTAGAAGAACATCTTGAAACTAATAGACCTATTTTAATTTGCGTTTGGAACAAACCCAAAAGCAATCGTTGGACTACTGAATCACATTACATGGTTTTACTTGCATCAGATAATAATGGCAAAGTTTATGTATCTAATCCCAATGGTTTAGAAAATACTGAAAAAAGTTCTGGATGGTATGATTTTGATGAAGTTACACCTTTTATTGCTAAAGCTTTGTATATTGAAGATTATAAATAATTCAATACATTTTTTTATTTAAAAATTTCAAATTCAATTAAATATATTTTTAATATAATAACTAAATTATGTACTTTTATTGTTACAGGATAATAGTTTTTAATAAAAAAATAGCGAGCCTTCTTAGAAATAGAAGACTCGTTTAATAATCAGAAA
>CANRQH010000128.1 GCA_947632745.1 uncultured Clostridia bacterium
TAGATTCACTATCTCTACCATTTCTTGTACTACCTTGACCAACGTGATGTGCCATTTAATTCAACTCCTTTCGGTTTGTGATATTTTATCTCTTTAATAATAAACTATAATTAAATTATGCTTCTACTTTAGCTGTTTCTTTTTTAGGTTCTGCTTTTTCTGCTACTTTTTTAGTTGTTGTTTCTGCTTTTTTTGTTTCAGCTTCAACACTTTCTTTTTTAGTAGCTGTTTTTATTGAAGTTATTTCAACTTTAGTGTATGGTTGTCTATGTCCTTGTTTTGTTCTTTCATTCTTTTTAGGTTTCATTTTGAAAACTATTATTTTTTTGTGTTTTCCATGAGAAACTACCTTTCCTTCAACTTTTACACCTTTAACATAAGGATTTCCAACTTGTACTTTTCCATCCTCTGATACCATTACTACATTTTCGAATGTAACTTTTTTTCCTTCTTCGGCATCTAATTTTTCGAAAAATACTACTTCTCCTTCTGCTACTTTGTACTGTCTTCCACAGCTTTCAATTATTGCGTACATCTAAAATGCACCTCCCTTTTCGTATACTCGCTAATCCTTAAATAAAGGTAGTTATGCGTTTTTCCATAACTTTTATTTACCTTGACTAAGCGGATTACAGTTTACTATTATACTATATATTTTTGGAGTTGTCAATGAAAATGTGAGAATTTTTTACTAGTTTTTGGGGAAAAATCACAAAATTTTTAAAAAGCAAGAACACATCGGAAAGACCTAGCATCGTTTCCTGCACCATCACTACCCATCGCGTCAAAAATGCCCCCAGATTTATTAGCTTTATATGATCCTCGCAAGAAGAATGGATCGCCATCATTCGACAAAGCATAAGATGGAAAACATGCATACAAACCCGGATGCCATGTTTCTCCATGCATTTTTCCAGTTGAAGTCTCATATGTGGCATCTCCAAATAAATTAGCACTAGCTAAATCATAAAAATCATTTATATACACCGTGACTTTATTATTACTTTTTGCTTCTTGTTTTATATCGGTTGCAAAAGAGCCCCCATACGTTCCTAATACACCATCTCCTGTATTCACATATGATGCAAGGAATTCCCATGCCCCACCATACATATCATATATTCCATTTGCATTCCATGTTGTACTTTGTTTGTTATTCTCTGTGTATATTTGGGCTTCGCTTATGCTTCCTCCTGTTGTATAATTAGTGTTTTGTTCAACTTTTGCTTCTGGTCCTATTCCATAATTACTATAACTTAAATAACAACAAGCTCCCCATTCGCTATTTTTCATTAAATGACTATTTAATCTTACATTATAACTCTCTGAATTTGTATATGCTTTTCCGATACCAATATACCTCCAGCTTGATACTCCTGGTTTTGATACTACTCTTATTTTTGTACTACTTGTATTTCCCGCATTTGTCGTTAAAACATTTCCGTCACTATGAAAGTTTGTGAAAGCCTTTTCCCATGTTGTTCCATCATTATTTGATATTTCTTTACTAATTTCATATTTTGCAACCCATATTCCTTGTAATTCTTCATCCCATCCTCCTACATCTACATCATTTGTAAATGCTGGATGCACAATATAGTTATCTCCTGCATTTCTTCTGTTACTTTCTTCTCCTGTATATACTCTTCCATCACTATGAACTATTCCTCTACTATCTGAGTAACCAATTATCTCTCCATCTAAACTGTCTTTATAATATGTTATTTTATATGCATATCTCGGAATCCATACAAAATATCCTGTTATATCTCCATTTTCATCTTTTGCAACTGCATTTGCCCATTTACTTTCTCCTGGTGTATTAGTATAAGAATAATTCCATTTGCTTTCCCAATCACTTTGAGATGTATCTACTTCGACCCATTTATTATTTTCTGAATCAAAATTTACTGGTGTTAATACTTGTTCTCCATTCTTTGTTATTACTGGTGCATTTGCTTTTGTTCCTTCTGTAGTTGTGTTTGCTGTTCCTGTTATAAATCTTACATCTATTGTTCCATACCTTCTTGAAAATTCTGGTACATCAATTTGTGTTACATTTACTTCCTTTGTTGTAGTTCTTGTTATTCCATCTACAACAGTTGTTACTGTTACAGTATATGTTCCATTTCTGTCTACTTTAAAACTTGCTTCTCCTGTTCCTGTTACTGAACTATTTTTTGTTACTTCTTCTCCATTTGGGTTTGTTACTGTTATTTCTATAGTTCCACCTGCTTCTGTTATATCTGTATTATTTGTTACATCTACTGTTAAAACTAACTCATTATACTTAGTTTCACTTTCTGGTTCATTTGCATTTGTTTGATATAAATGTGTGTTTACTCTTGGCTTTATTCCTCCTACACTTTTCTCTACACCTGTTATCTTTCCTGTTAATTTGTCTATTGTTATTTCATAGCCATCCATTTCTACTGTTATATCTGTATCTGTTTCATCTACTATGCTACCTCCACTTGCTTCTATTTTTTGCTTAAATTTTTCTACATCCAAATTACCATTATCATCTAATGATTCCATTGCTATCATTTCTACCATTTCTTTTGCATTTGCTTCTTTTGTTCTATCACTAGCATCTTTTGCGTTTGTTAGTATTCCTCCTTCTCCTACCAGCATTTGTATTGAGATTCCTGCTAATATTAATAATACTATTATTGTTACTACAAGTGCTATTAAGGTTATGCCTCTTTTTTGTTTTAATTTTTTTGATATTAAATTTTTAGTTTCTTCGTTTATTTTCATTATTTTTCCCCTCTCTCTATCTTATTTTTTATAATTCATTTGTCAATTTAACTTAAAAGAATTAAGTTTTTGGCTTTTTTTAACATCACAAATAGACGGACTTAACTTGTATCAAACATTTCTGTTCTTGCAATACAAGTTCTTCCGTCTATTTTTTATATTACTTTTATTTAATATTTTATTTATTTGGTAAACATAAAGTGTGTGTGTGGTCGAGTAGACAAATTCCATGTTGAATAAGGAGTCTCTCTCTCTCTCTCTCTCTCTCTCTCTCTACAGTCTCAACGGTTTTAAGCTCTTTTGTTTTTCTCATTTCTTTTA
>CANRQH010000129.1 GCA_947632745.1 uncultured Clostridia bacterium
ACCAACTGAGCTAATGGCCCATAACACCTTATTAGTATAATCCTCCGAGCCAAATTTGTCAATAGGTTTAAGAAAATTATTCCTTATCAGCAGGATTTTTTAAAATTATTTTTTCTAATGGGTTATAGGTATCTTGTGATAATAGAGTTTTAGAAATTACATTCCCATCTTGTTTTACAACTTTATAAACATTTACGACTCTACCTAAAGCTCCGCTTTGTTTTATTTTTTCTTTTCCTAAATTAACTGAATCATCATATTCATAAACAATTTTTGGGTCTGTTTGTGACACAACCTCAACATCAAAATCAACATCATATTCAGTTTCCTCTTTTAACCCATATATTGAGCATGAAATAATTGTATTAGTTGCTTTCATTTCTATCTTTATAGGATAAGAACGATTATTTACAAATTTTAAATCTTTTGCACCATACACAACAGTTGCATCTCGACCTGCAGGAACATATGAAGTTACAAATTGATGGTTATGTCTTTCTGTTACATCTAAATTAGCACGAATAACAGTATTATAAAGTGTTGAAGATATTTGACAAATTCCTCCGCCAACACCATCTACAACTTGTCCATTTGAATATATTTTAGCTTCTTTATAACCAGTAGAAATTGTACGCGCCCCAACTGTTTTATTATAGGAAAATTCTTCACCAGGAGCAAGTACGATTCCATTTATTTTAGAAGCTGCAAGTTCCAAATTATTGCTTCTATCCTTATTTGACATATCATATTTTGTAGTGAAATTTGAAAGTGTATCTTTAAAAGTATCAATACCTAAATCATTTATTGTGATTTCTGGATAAGAGTAGTTAAGTTTTATAACATATTCATCTTGTTCATTTTGTAATAATGAAGTTGCTTCATCTTTGTTAAAAGAAATACCAACAATCTCAGGATATATTTTAAATGGATCTTTTTCATAATAGGCATTCTTTGCTTCTTTATATATTTCATTATATATTTGTTCAATATCTATATTGTTTGGACTTTCATTTTTCGTTGGAATTTCAATAATATTATCAGCTGTAGACCAATTATTTAAAGTAGTATTAAGTTTATTTTTAAAGTTTTCACTGTCAACTACATTTCCTGCTGTTCCTTTAGTTAGTATTAAATTATCATTTTCTATGTAATAGCTACTTTGCACCATTTTGTTTGGCAAATTTGAATTTATATCTTCTATTAAACTATCTAATTTTTCTGAACTAAGACTCACATCTGTTGTAATATTTTTTTTGTTTAATAAGAGATTTAAAATTTCAAAGTTGTTTATAAAAATATTGCTAGATCGACCTAAATTAAAAGCATCATTAACATATGAATTAATATCATAGTTGATTTCAAGGCTTTCAAAGGTTATGGTGTTTTCAAAATCTGAATTAGTAGACAAAATAATATTGTTGTTTATCTTATTGTTTATAAATTCTGCAATACGGCTTGTTGCTTCATCTTTTGAAAGTCCTGAAACATCTATTCCATTAATTGAAATTCCATCTAATATCTTTGTATTATTTATATTTATAAGTGAAAAAATTACCGAAAAGAAAAATAGAACAAATAAAATTATAAAAAAAAGTATAATAAAAAATTTTTTTAATCCTGAAAATTTTACATTTTTATCCATTGTTTACCTCTTTCAAATACAAGTATTTCAAACAAATACTAACATAAATTTATTTTTTTGTAAAGGTAAAAAAAAGGAAGTTTTGTAAAAAAATAAAAAAATTTGAAAAAAGTACTTGATTATTGTAAAAAAATATAATATAATTTCATTTAGCAAAAGACAAAAAGGGAGAAGATGGAAAAATGGAATTAACAAAAAATATATTTTTTAATACAGATAAGTTAATAGAAAATAGTAAAGTAAAGATTTCTTACACAGGTAAGTTTTATCAAGACAATTGTGAAAGTGTAACTATTCACTATGGTTTTGGAAATGATTGGAATAATGTAAATGATATAGAAATGGAGCATACAGAATTAGGTTTCCAAACAGAGATAGACTTATTAGAAGGGGAAAGCTTTAGTTTATGTTTCAAAAATGAAAATGGAGAATGGGATAATAATAATGGACAAAACTATGTTTTTCCATTAGAAAAAATGTCTCAACAACTTATTGTTCTTGAAGATGAGCCAAAAGCTATAGGTAAGGCTAGACCTTTAAGAAAAACATATTTATGGAGCAAAAAATTAAAAATTGCTGTATATAAAATTATTACATATTTGCCAAAAATTATATCTGGAAATTATAGTAAAAAAGTAAAAAATAATAACGATTAAAACAAGATATCCACAAATTAGTTACAATTTGTGGATATCTTGTTTTATTTTTAAGTAATAACCCAACCACCATTTGGTGAAATAATTTGTCCAGTAGTGTAATCGTCATTTATTAACCAATTTATACATCGAGAAATACAGCTTGGAGAACCAATTTTATTTAAAGGAATTTCTTCTTTTATATTATCTAATTCTTGTTTAGTGTAGCTTTTATTCATATCTGTATCAATGATACCTGGTGCTATTGAGTTGACTCTTATATTTGATGGACCAAGTTCTTTGGCTAAAGACTTAGTTAGTGCATCAATACCAGCTTTTGAAACTGAATAATGAACTTCGCAAGAAACACCAACTAATCCCCAGATTGAAGAAATATTTATAATACAACCAGATTTATTATGTATCATATTTGGTAATGTCTCTTGAATAGCGTAAAAAACAGATGTTAAATTTACTTGTAACATATTGTTCCAATCACTATCTGTTATATCTGTAAACATTTTTTCTTGCGATATTCCAGCATTGTTTATTAAAACATCAATTTTGCCATATTTTTTTATTACAAAATCGACCATAGATTTTACTTCCTGTCTTTTTGATACATCTGCCTTATATATATCTATTTCATAATTTTCTTTTTTTAATTCTTCTTGCATTAATTTTGCATCTTTTTCAGATTTATTATAGTTTGCAATTACATTGTGCCCGGATTTTGCAAGGTCTATTGCAATTTG
>CANRQH010000130.1 GCA_947632745.1 uncultured Clostridia bacterium
TTTCCATAGTAGCTATCTATTAATATTTGTTTCATTTCTTCAACTATTGGAACTCTTGGGTTTGCTGTTGTACATTGGTCTTCAAATGCTCTATCTGCAAGCAAATCTAGTTTTGCCATAAATTCTTTTTCGTCTATTCCTGCTTCTTTAAATGATTTTGGAATATTTAGCTTTGCATTTAATTCTTGTATTTTAGTAATTAATGAATTTATTCCCTCTTCTACTGTATCTGCTTTAAATCCCATTTTTTTAGCAAGTTCAGCATATTTTTGGTCTGCTATAAAATATTCGTATTTTGGGAATGATACAAATTTTGATGGCTTTGAACTATTGTATTTTATAACATATGGAAGTAATATAGCATTTATTCTTCCATGTGGTAAATGGAATTCTGCACCAATTTTATGAGCTAAAGAGTGATTTACTCCTAAAAATGCGTTTGTGAAAGCCATTCCTGCTATTGTACTTGCATTGTGCATTTTTTCACGAGCTGTTTTATTGTCTCCATGTTCATATGCCTCTAATAAATATTTAAATACTAATTCAACTGCTTTTTCAGCTAATCCATCTGTATAATCTGATGCCATGTTAGATACATAGCTTTCTATTGCATGTGTTAAAACATCCATACCAGTATCTGCTGTTATTGATTGTGGAAGGCTCATAACTAAGTCTGGATCTATTATTGCAACATCTGGTGTTAATTCATAATCTGCCAATGGATATTTTTTGTTTCTTTGTTTATCTGTTAATACAGAAAATGATGTTACTTCTGAACCTGTTCCTGAAGTTGTTGGTATTGCAACCATTTTTGCTTTTACTCCAAGTTTTGGGAATTTATACGTACGTTTACGTATATCCATAAATTTTAATTTAAGTCCTTCTGGATCTGCATCAGGATGCTCATAAAATAACCACATACCTTTTGCTGCGTCTATACTACTACCTCCACCTAAAGCTATTATTACATCTGGTTTAAAGTTATTCATTAATTCTAAACCTTTATTTACTGTATCAAATGATGGATCTGACTCAACTTCACTAAATATTTCACAATGTACATGTTTTTCTCTTTTTCTTATATGATACAAAATTCTATCTACATATCCAAATTTGACCATTCCTGGATCTGTTACAATAAATGCTCTTTCTATATCTGGCATTTTTTCTAGGTATGCGATTGAACCTGCTTCAAAATATATTTTTTCTGGAATTTTAAACCATTGCATATTTACTCTCCTCCTTGCAACTCTTTTAATATTTATAAGGTTAACGCTTGATACATTTGCTGTTGTTGAATTTCCTCCGAATGAACCACATCCTAAAGTTAATGATGGCATATTAGTGTTATAAATATCACCAATTCCACCATGAGTTGATGGTGAGTTTACAATAATTCTTCCAGCTTTCATTTTTTCTGAAAATTCTAATATTTTATCTCTATCCTCAGAGTGGATTACTGCAGTGTGACCTAGTCCTCCAAATTCTAGTAATTTTTCTGCTTTATCCATTGCTTCTTCAAAGCTATTTACAATATAGTAAGTTAATACTGGACTTAGCTTTTCCTTTGAGAAAGGATGCTCTTCTCCTATTCCATCTTCAGGAACAACTATTACTTTTGTATCTTTTGGTATTTCAACTCCTGCTAACTTTGCTATTTCATATGAACTTTTCCCTGGAATGTCTGATTTTAGTTTAAATCCTGTATCTTCTCTCCACTCAAACATTGTATTTTTTAGTTTTTCTTTTTCTTTTGCATTTACAAAATAACATCCTGCATTTTTCATTAATTCTTCAAATTCATTTTGAATTTCTTTTTCAACTAAAACTGCTTGTTCAGATGCACAAATCATTCCATTATCAAATGCTTTTGACATAACCAAATCATTTACGGAAGTCCTAAGTTTGGCCGTTTTTTCTATTATACATGGCACATTTCCAGGTCCAACGCCTAATGCTGGTTTTCCACATGAATATGCAGCTTTAACCATTCCTGTTCCACCTGTTGCTAAGATTAAGTTAACACCTGGATGATTCATTAAAAGCCTTGTAGCTAAAACTGATGGTTCTGGTATCCATAAAATACAATTTTCTGGTGCCCCTGCTTTTATTGCAGCATCTCTTAGAATTTGGGCTGCAGCTACTGAACATTTTTGTGCAGATGGATGGAATCCAAAAATTATAACATTTCTTGTTTTTGCAGAAATTATAGATTTAAACATTGTTGTTGATGTTGGATTTGTAACTGGTGTTACTCCTGCTATAATTCCAACAGGCTCTGCTATTTCTACATAATCGTCTTCATCATTTTCATTTATTATTCCAACTGTTTTTTCATGTTTAATGCTATGGTAAATGTATTCTGTAGCAAACATATTCTTTGTTATTTTATCTTCATAGACCCCACGATTAGTCTCCTCTACAGCCATTTTAGCAAGCTCCATATGATGCTCTAATCCTGCCATTGACATAGCTTTTACAATATTGTCTACTGTCTCTTGGTCTAATTTTAAGTATTCTTCAGATGCTTTTTTTGCCTTTTCTACAAGGTCATCTATCATTTGTTGAACTTTTTTTTCATCTTCTTTTTCTTGCATAAAAATCTCCTCCTACCTTTTTTTATAGTTTATACAATTTATTTTATATTATTAATTTTTTCAGTATGCATTATATATTTTTTTATTTATTTTTTCAATAGATTTCAAAAAAAATCTGTCAAAAAAGGACGTCCCCTTTGACAGATTTTATTTAATATACATAATTTTGTGGATTGTATGCCACTCCATTAACTCTTATTTCGAAATGTAAATGCGGTCCTGTTGAATTTCCCGTTGAACCTACGGCAGATATAACTTGACCTTGTGAAACTGATTGTCCAGCTGAAACATATATTTTACTACAGTGTCCATAATAGGTTTGTACTCCATTTGAATGAGAAATTACAACTAAATTACCTAATGAACCTTTATATCCAGCCCATGAAACAGTTCCAGAAGCTGCTGCTTTTACTCCAGTACCTGATG
>CANRQH010000131.1 GCA_947632745.1 uncultured Clostridia bacterium
GCGAACGAAGTGAGTGCATTTACTCTTGATATTATTTTTATTGGAGATTAAAATTAATTTGCAAATGTTATAGCACGGATTTTCTTAAATTTTCGTGATATAAAAATCCATAGCACGAATTTTTTTAATTTTTCGTTCTATAAAAAAATAGACATCAGCAAATATCTACTGACACCTATTTGTATAAAGATTCTCTATAACTCATTTTAATAAATTCTTTTTAACACTTGAAATATCTAACTTTACTACATATCTACAAACCAACACAACTTATACCTGTTGTTTTTACTATAGACACACTCTCAAGTTTCCTAGTATTTCAAACACTTTACTTAATTTTCTAAAATTAAAATTATGTGTTTCCACTTACCATATCATATATAACTTTAACTTTCACACCTAAATTTTGATGTTTTTCTTTGCCATATTTTCCTTTTTGCTAAAAAGTTATAATCTCTGAAACCATATCAAAATTAAGCATTACATGTTTTCTTTTAGTTGTAGCACTGCCACACACTCCACATGGCTCGTAAAAGGAAACATATCAACAGGAACAATATCTAAAATATCATACACTTCCTCAAACTGAGCCAAATCTCTAACCAAAGTTGCAGGATTACAACTAATATAAACAATTTTTTTAGGTTTAATACTTAAAATATTATTAACAGAATTTATATCTAAGCCTTTTCTAGGTGGGTCAAACAAAACAACATCAGCATTAATTTTTTTATTATTAATAAGGTCATCTAAAACTTTTTCCACATCTCCTGCCAAAAACTCTACATTTTGTACATCATTTTCAATGGCATTTTCTCTTGCCATATCAACCGCTTCTTTAATAATTTCAACTCCATAAACCTTTTTAGCATACTTTGCCATAAATAAAGAAATAGTACCTATTCCACAATATAAATCAAATACTGTATCTTGCTTAGAAATTTCGGCCTTTTCAACCCCAAGATTATAAAGTTTTTCAGCTTGAACAGGATTTACCTGATAAAACGAAAGCGGAGATATTTTAAACTTATATTCACCTAATATATCTTCTATAAAACCTTCTCCATATATGTTTATATTCTCTTTTCCTAAAATTACATTTGTATTTTCTGTATTAACATTTTTTATAATTGTTATAATTTGAGGAAATTCTTTTATTAATTCTTGAATTAAAACATCTTCTTTTGGTATATCTCTTCCATTAATAACTAATATACACATAATTTCATTAGTTTTAATTCCGACTTTTACTACAATATGTCTAAATAGTCCTTTATTCGTCCTTTCATCATAAATGCTTATGTTATTTTGTTTAATAAAATCTAAAACAAATTTTGCTATTTCTTCAGATTGACTGTTTTGGATTAAACATTCTTCCATTGGAATTACTTCATGTGTTCTATTTGCAAAAACACCAATTATTGGTTCATTTTCTTTGTTAACTCCTAATGGGTATTGTGCTTTATTTCTATAATGAAAAGGATTTTCCATGCCAACAGTTTTTTGTACTTTTACTTTATTTTTTAATGTTTTATTTACTAAATTTTGAACCATGTTTTGTTTTATTTTTAAAGTTTCTTCGTATTTTATGTGTCTTAAATTGCATCCTCCACATCTTTGGTAAGTTTTACAATCTGTATCTTGCCTTGATTCTGATTTTTTAAGTATTTCTATTATTTTTCCAAAGGCATGTGATGATAATACTTTTACAATTAAAATTTTAACTTTTTCTCCTTTTATTGCACCTAGTATAAAAATTGTAAAATTGTCTATTTTTGCAATTCCTTCTCCCTGATATCCATTATCTATTATATCTACTATATATTCTTCATTTTTCTTTATTTCCATTTACTTTAACATTCCTTTCATTAAAGGGTCAATATTAATAAAACTTCTCCTCTTATGCCTCATATTGTATAGTATTAAAAGATTTTTGTCAATTTAAAAAAGAGCATATTACTTAAAAAGCAATATACTCTTCCTATCCTTTCATATTAAAACAAATAATCATTATTTTTTTAATTTATATACACTTTTTTATATAAATATTAATTGTAAAAACAAAATAATTTGTAATAAAAAAATAAATCGTAAATTGTGCAAGCAAACTAAACACTTTCAAACCTTATACTTGCTTATAATCTTCCTCATTTTAAAAAAATATGAAAAGGATAGTCTGGCTGTTAACTTTTGTTACATTTAACTTACTAAATAACTTTGTAAGCACCATATATTATTTTAAATTTCTACATCAAACTCTATAGAATTTAATTTTGAAATTTCAAAATCTGTATCTTGTATTTTCTTTTCTAATGCTTCGTATTCTTCTTTAATTTTATTTATGTCAAAATTTACTGTTTTACATTCAAAGTATGAATTGTTAACTTCTGTTACTCTCTTTTTAGTGCTTTTTTGTGATACTAAGTAATTATATAATGTCTTCATTTTTCTTAGGTTTGTGTTGTCAACTATTGCTTCTTGAATAGTCCTTCCATCTGGTAATTTAAATGAATTGTTTTTTTCGTATATTGTTGCCTTAATTTTTGTAATTTTTGCTTGTGTGTTTTTGTATTCCTCAAATTGCTTTTCAAAATCTTGCTTGTAATCTTCAATAATATTTACTGTGCCATCTAATTCTTGTGTTGAAGTATTATAAGCATACTCTTTAAGTTCATAACCATAAGATGAAAACTTTCTTTCTTCCTCGACCACGATGCTCATTAAATTAGCTAGGTTTGTTTTCATAGCTATTCCCTCCTTATATATTAAATTTTTTTGTTAACTGTAATTAATAAAGATATAATTTTGTTGATTAAATTTTGTTTTGAATATATATTGTAAAATAAAAAATTTTCAATTAATAAAATGTAAAAAAGATTATAGCATATAATTATAGAATATGCAATACTAAATTTAAAATTTTTCAAACAAAATGTTACTGGATAATGTTTTTAAATAAAAAAAATCCCAAAACTTAGTTATATGTAATGTTTTTGTAACAGAAACTTAA
>CANRQH010000132.1 GCA_947632745.1 uncultured Clostridia bacterium
TGCACCTAATTTTGTATCACGACATTCACATTCATATTCTTCTATGTGGATAGATGTAAATACATCTTCTTTAACTAGTCTTTCACTAAGAGTTACAGCATCTTCGTAGTTATATCCTTCCCAAGTAGAAAATGCTATTAAAACATTTTTACCAAGTGCCATTTCTCCGTTTTTTGTAGATGGTCCATCTGCAATTACATCACCTTTTTTAACAATTTCACCTTTAGTAACTATTGGTTTTTGGTTTATACATGTTCCACCATTTGTTCTTTTAAATTTACGAAGCCTATGTGTAACTGTTCTTCCATCTTTATATTTTACTGTTATACTATCAGATGTTACTTTTTTAATTTCTCCATCATCTTCTGCTAAAACTAAGATTCCAGAATCTTTTGCTGCTCTATATTCTATACCTGTTCCTATGTCTGGACTTTCTGTAATCATAAGTGGAACAGCTTGCCTTTGCATGTTTGCTCCCATCAAGGCACGTTTTGCATCATCGTGCTCTAAGAATGGTATCATTGCTGCAGCTATTGAAACTAATTGCTTTGGAGATACATCCATATATTGAACTCTATCTTTTTCAACCTCTATAATTTCATTTTGGTGTCTGACTCTTATTCTGTCATTTACAAATGTTCCATCTGGATTTAGAGGCTCTGAGCTTTGAGCAATATAATATTTATCTTCTACATCTGCACTCATGTTTTCAACTATTTTTGTAACTTTATGAGTTTTTTCATCTATTTTTCTGTATGGAGTTTCTATAAATCCATATTCATTTATACTTGCAAATGAAGAAAGTGCTGAAATTAGTCCTATGTTTGGTCCTTCTGGTGATTCTATTGGGCAAAGTCTTCCATAGTGAGTATAGTGAACATCTCTTACCTCAAATCCTGCTCTCTCACGAGAAAGTCCTCCTGGTCCTAATGCTGAAATTCTTCTTTTATGTGTTAATTCTGAAAGTGGGTTTGTTTGGTCCATGAATTGTGAAAGTTGTGAACTTCCAAAGAACTCTCTTATTGCAGCTACTATTGGTTTTGGGTTTATTAAAGTTTGTGGTGTAACAACATCTAGGTCTTGAATTGTCATTCTTTCTCTAACAACTCTTTCTAAACGTGCTAAACCTATTCTAAATTGATTTTGTAATAATTCCCCAACACATCTAATTCTACGGTTTGCTAAGTGGTCTATATCATCTGGTTCACCTAATCCATTATATACATTTAACATATAACTTATAGATGCTATTATATCTTCTGTTGTTATGTATTTTGGAACTAGTTCGTCTGCTCTTTCATTTATTGCTTTTACTAAATCTTTTTCGTCTGTGTTTTCTACTATATTTTGTAAAACAGCATAATTTACATTTTCTTTAAAATGTACTTTTTTTAAATCTACATTTGGTAATGCTTTGTAAATGTTTACTGTTCCATTTCCTATTACTCTTATTTTTTTATCATTTAATAAAATATCTACTATATTTATTCCAGAATTTTGGATTTCTTCTGCTATATTCTCCGTTATAAGCTCTCCACCATTTACAAATACTTCTCCTGTTTCTGGGTTAACTATATCGCTATATGCTATGTTTCCTGCAATTCTTGTTGCTAAACTTAATTTTTGGTTAAATTTGAAACGTCCAACTTTTGCTAAGTCATATCTTCTGTTATCGAAGAACATATTGTTAAATAATGTTCTTGCTGCTTCAACTGTTGGAAGTTCTCCAGGTCTTAATTTTTTATATATTTCGATTATTGCTTCTTCTTCATTTTTTATTGTATCTTTATTTATTGTTGTTTCTATTAAAGGTTCTTCTCCAAATAAATCTCTTATTTGGTCATCTGTGCTTAAACCTAATGTACGTAATAATACTGTTACAGGTAGCTTTCTTGTCCTATCTACACGCACATAAAAAACATCTTGGCTATCTGTTTCATATTCTATCCAAGCGCCTCTTAATGGCATTACAGTAGATGTGTAGTTTCTTTTTCCTGTTTTTTGGTCAAATACTGCTTCATAGTAACATCCTGGTGAACGTACTAATTGGCTTACTACAACTCTTTCTGCACCATTTATTATAAATGTTCCACTATCTGTCATAAGTGGGAAATCGCCTAAATATATTTCTTGCTCTTTTATTTCTCCTGTTTCACGGTTTATTAAACGAACCTTTACATGTAGTCTTGTTGCATATGTAGCATCTCTTTCTTTTGCTTCTTCTTGTGTGTATTTTGTTTTGTCTTCCATATAATAATCGAAAAATTCTAGAACTAAATTTCCTGAATAGTCTTCTATTGGAGAAATATCTTTTAAAACTTCTCCTAAACCTTCTTCTACAAACCAATCATATGAATCTCTTTGAACTTTGATTAGGTTTGGCATTTCAATGTAGTCTCCTACTTTTGAAAAGTCTTTTCTTGAAACTTTTTCATGTTTCACTTCTTTTAATTTCAAAAAAATCACCTCTAAAAAAAATTTAGCAGAATTAAATTTATAATTTATTTTCAAGAAAAAGTCCTTCTTAAATCTAGTAAAAATTTTTATTTTTATGAATTTGGGTTTAAAATTTTTGTCCAACTTCAAAAAAATTAAATAACGAATTTTTTGACCTTCTGCTTTCAATCATAAAAATTCGCTTTTTTTGCTAGTTTAATTCCTCTTTTTCTTTATTAAAAATTATTTTTTTGACTAAAATTATTTGACTTATGTTAAATAAGTCCGCAATAATCAAAATTATAGCAGAAATTTGGATGAAAGTCAAGGATTTTTTCGAGATTTTTTTGAATTAAAAAAGTGACTAACGTCACACTGGCACTAGATTAAATTTAGTGCCTTTTATTTTATTTCTTCTTATGTTATAA
>CANRQH010000133.1 GCA_947632745.1 uncultured Clostridia bacterium
AAAATAGAGAGGGTAAAAAAATGTTATTTATCCCCTCTAATTATGATGCAATTTATTTATGGCTGTGAATTGTAACTAAAATGTATATTATAAAAAAAATATATTATAATAAATATTGACGCACGCAAAAGCGTATGTTATAATATAATTATATAAGGAGGGGTTAAAATGACTAATACAAATATAACTAATTTTAGAAAAGATATTTATAAACTATTAGAAAACACTATAAAATACAATGAACCTATAAATGTATCAACAAAAAATGGTAATGCTGTTATTTTATCTGAAGAAGATTATAATAATTTAATGGAAACATTATATATATATTCTACACCTAATTTAAAAGAAGAACTTATAAAACGAAAAAATTCTTCTGATGATGATTTTGTAGAAGAAAACGAGGTCGATTGGTAAATGTATAAAATAGAGTATCATAAAAGGGCTTTAAAAGATATTAATAACTTAAAGCAAAACAAATTAGATACTAAAACAAAAGCTTTAATTGAATTAATAAAAAACAATCCATTTCAAACTCCACCACCTTATGAAAAATTATTGCGGAGATTTGAAAGCTTTATATTCAAGAAGAATTAATTATAAACACAGACTTATATATGAAGTTTTAGAAGATAAACATGTCGTAAGAATACTAAGTATGTGGTCTCATTATGAAAATATATAAAAGCAAGAAATTGATTGAAAATTTCTTGCTTTTAATTAATTTTATATATTAAATTTTTTAAGTAATTATTTAATTTTATTTTAATGCTTGTTCTAAATCTGCAATAATGTCATCTACATCTTCAATTCCTACAGATAATCTAAGTAGTGTATCTGTAATACCTAAAGCTTGTCTTGTTTCTTCTGGAATTTCAGTATGAGTTCTTGATACTGGATGAGTAATTAATGATTCTACTCCACCTAAGCTTTCTGCAAATGTAATAAGCTTTATTTTAGTTAGTATATTATTTACTGTTTCCATATCTTTTACTCTAAAAGATATCATTCCTCCAAAACCTGTACATTGCTTTTTAGTTACCGCATAATCTTTATGATCTTCAAAACCTACATAATATACTTTTTCAACTTTTGGCTGATTTCTAAGCCATGTTGCAACTTTCATTGAATTTTCATTATGTTTATTCATTCTTAAAGCAAGTGTTTTTATACCTCTTAGTAATATCCATGAATCCATTGGTCCGAAGTCCTGCACCATAAATGTAATTTTGAATTTCCAATTTTTCTCCAATGTCTTTATCTTTTACTACGACTATTCCTGCTAATACATCATTATGACCACCAAGGTATTTTGTACCACTATGAACTACTATATCTGCTCCTAAAGTTAGTGGTCTTTGGAAATATGGTGTTAAAAATGTATTATCTACTACAACTATTGCGCTATTTTCATGAGCAATTTTTGATATTGCCGAAATATCCGCAACTTTCATCATTGGGTTAGTTGGTGTTTCAATAAAAATCATTTTGGTATTTGGTGTTATGGTTCTTTTTAATAATTCTAAATCTGATAAGTCTATACTATCACTATTAATTTTGTAAGGTGTTAATACTTCATTAACTTCCCTACATGTTCCACCATATACATCATCTGAATATATTAGATGGTCTCCAGGTTTTAATAAAGATAAAACTAAAGATACTGCTGCCATACCTGAATTTACAGCATAAGCTCTGTTTCCTTCTTCAAGTATGCACATTGTTCTTTCTAGCTCTTCTCTTGTTGGATTTATGCATCTTGCATAATTGTATCCTGACTTGTCCTCAATTGAATGATGTTTAAATGTGGCTGTTTGGTATATTGGGTAACTCATAGCCCCTGTAACTGGGTCTACACCATTTGCACCATGTACTACTTTCGATTCTAGCTTTAAATTCTCCTTTCTACTATTATCTTTGTAATCATTAAAATTCTTCATGTTTTTCACCTCTATCTTTAATATACAGCATACTTCTTAATTAAGGAGTATCGGCCGTTGGTTTGAAACATTTTCATGTGCATTATATATTAAAAAATAAAAATAGTCAATATTTTTTCCTTTTTTTGACATTTAATGATTTTTTTCTTAATTTCCCAAAATCACCTTTTTAGTCTTAAAGCATTTAGCATAACAGTTAAACTGCTTAAAACCATAGCTAAGCTTGCAATCATTGGATTTATAGAAATTCCAAATGGCTTTAAAATTCCTATTGCAATTGGTATCATCAATATGTTATAGAAAAATGCCCAGAATAAATTTTGTTTTATATTTCTAATTGTTTTTTTACTAATATTTATTAAATCAACTATACTTGTTAAATCATTTTTAGTAAGTATTACATCAGATGAATCCATTGCTATATCTGTTCCTGTATTTACGCTTACTCCTATGTCACATGCTGTAAGTGCAGGGCTATCATTTATTCCATCTCCACACATCATTACAAATTTATTTTCTGCTTTTAAATTTTTTATTGTATCTGCTTTTTGACTTGGCATAACATTACTAATTACTTTTGTTATTCCTAAATCTTTTGCAATTTTTTCTGCAGTTTCAGTATTGTCTCCTGTAAGCATTATTGTTTCTATATTCTTTTTATTTAATGTAGATATTATTTCTTTTGCATTTTCTCTAACTACATCATTTATTCCAATTAAAGCAATTATTTCTTTATTTTGAACTACATATACAATGCTGTTTTTCTCTTTAGCTAAGCTATTTTCATCTTCTACATGATTATTTTGAATTTCATATTTTTTAAGAAGTTTTGAATTTCCAAGAAGATATTCATTTTCTTCTACTTTTGCTTTTATTCCAAGCCCTGCTATATTTTCAAAATTTGAAACTTCTAATTTTT
>CANRQH010000134.1 GCA_947632745.1 uncultured Clostridia bacterium
TCTAAAATTATTATAACAGAAAAAGAGTTGCGTTAGCAACTCTTAGAAAGAAAAATCTTGATTTTTCTTATTTTTTACACAATATAAATAATTTTATTATTTGGAAAATATTTTGCTAATTTTTCTCTAAAAAATTTTTCGCCATCTATTCGTAAATCTTTTTTATACATATATTTTCCACGTCCGCGACCTGTCATTAAATTCTTATCATATAAATTTATTGCATTAGGAAAAGCTTCTTCATTTATTTTTGTATGGACATAGCTATATGTCATAAAAATAACTTCAAAAAACACATCTTTTTTAACATTATCAGAAAGCTCTTCTGAAAGTCTCTTAACTAAATTTTCATATAGTTTTTTCCAATTTTCTACAAAAATAACAGGTGCAATTAGGATGCCGATTTTATAATCTGCATCTTTTAATTTATTTATTGCTTCAATTCTTCCTGCTAATCTTGATGTTCCAAGTTCAACTTTATTTATTATTTCATCAGGATTTACGCTCATTCTTACAATTACTTTGCCATTGTGATTTAAGTTTAAAATGCTATCTACCATATCAAATTTAGTAGGGAAGGTAAGTAATCCTTTTTGATCAGGATTACTCGCAAAATTATTGATAGTCCAAACCAAATTATTTGTAATGGTATTTTCTAAAATCAAATCACTGTTACTTCCAATTTCAAAAACAGATTCTTTTTGGGTTTCAGCAAAATCCTTGTTTCCAACTCTAATAATTTTGTCAAGCATTTCTTCTCTATTTACAAATAGCCTTAAATAAGCACATTTGTTATAGTTACAAACTAAGTAACAATATAAGCACATTGCAGTACATCCGAGAAGATGTGTATGGAACTAAATAGTCAGAAACTTTGTGATTAGGTACGAATTTGTGAGTTTTTCTTGTTCCAATAATTAAATTGGCTTTCATATATGGAAAGTCCTTGTTTTGCTTTTTTCTCATTTCTTCAATATTGTTGTGATTTTCAATTTCATATTTCGGAATGTTGTTGTACTTTTCTAAAAGCTCTTTTCCCAAAGTATAATTTTCAATATTTTTCTCAAAATAAATAGCCTGTGGCTTAAAAATCTTATTATCCATAAATTTATTTTAACCAAATAATTAAACTTTATGTAAAAAACGTTATGGATAAATTTTATAAAATTTGTGTAATAATATTATTAAAAAGCGTATAATAATATTTTTGAAAATGTACCAATAAAAACCTTGAAAATTGACCAGTAAATTTATTGAAAATGTACCAGTAAAAAACTTGAAAATTGACCAATAAAATGCTATAATATATATATAAATAAAATTTAGGAGGTGTAACATGGCACTTACAAAAAATGGATATAAAAATAGAATTATAGATGAAAAAATAGAAAAAAATTTAAAAATATTTGGGGCCATAAGTATAGAAGGACCAAAATGGTGCGGAAAAACGTGGACATCTTTAAATCATGCAAATTCAGTTGTGTATCTTAATAATGTTAGCAATAATTTTAATGAAAGAAGATTAGCACAAATGAATGTTGATTTAATATTAAATAAAGAATATCCAGAATTAATAGACGAATGGCAAGAAGTTCCTGCCATTTGGGATGGAATACGATATAAATGTGATGAAGATAATAAAAGAGGAAAATATATATTAACAGGGTCAGCAACACCAGTAACAAAAGATATTCATCATTCAGGTGCTGGCAGAATTACGCGAATGAAAATGTACACAATGTCTTTATATGAATCAGGTGATTCTAGCCGGAGAAATATCATTGCAAGATTTATTTAAAAATAATGTTAAAGATAAGATGACAGGAAAAGTAAATTTAAAGGATTTAATTTATTTAATAATAAGAGGTGGATGGCCACAAAGCCTAGGAATGACTGAAGAAGATGCTCTTGAATTAACACAAAGTTATATAAATGATGTGTTAAACTTTGATATTTCTAACATTGACGGAGTAAAAAGAGACATTAATAAAATGAGAATGATATTGCGAGAATTGTCAAGAAATGAAGGTACTATTGTGAGTAATAATACAATAATACATGATGTAAATGAAGATGATGATGTAGCAAGTAAAAATACAGTTTTAGAATATATTGATGTTTTAGAAAAATTACACTTAATAGAAAATCAAATAGCATTTAGTACAAATTTACGTTCAAGCAGTAGAATAGGAAAATCTGTAAAAAGGCATTTTACTGACCCATCTTTGCCATGTGGTATTTTAGGGTTAACTACAGAAAGTTTACTTAATGATGTAAATTTTTTAGGATTTTTATTTGAGGCACTTTGTGAAAGGGATTTAAGAATTTATATTGAAAGCTATAATGGAAATTTATATCATTTTAGAGATAATACAACAGGATTAGAAATTGATTCAATAGTTGAAATGCCGAACGGAGATTATGGAGCTATTGAAATAAAATTAGGAACTGACAAAATAGACGAAGCTGCAGAGAACTTATTGAAATTTAATGAGTTAGTAGAAAAGAAACCTAAATTTTTATGTGTGGTTTGTGGATTAAATCAAGCAATTATTAAAAGACCAGATGGAGTCTATGTTGTACCAATTACAGCTTTAAAGCCATAATAGCGAAATTTGTTTCTTTAAACTATATTACTGAAATATTGAAATTTTTGTATTGACAAAAAATAAATTTTATTATAATATGAAAAACGAAAGAACATGAACGGAGGAAAACAAATGATAAAAAAATATGAAGTAAGAAAAATAAAAGATTGGAAAATACTACATTCTGAAAGCCTTGAGGCTGTACACACACAGTGCGCCTGTTCGGCATTTAATATATAATGGGTGAGAAT
>CANRQH010000135.1 GCA_947632745.1 uncultured Clostridia bacterium
GATAAATCTGGTCCCCATGTTGGAAGTTCAAGTTTATTATATACTTCTAATGCATTTAATCTAAACTCTCTCATCCAGTCTGGATCATTTTTTTGGTTTGAAATTTCATTTATTATTTCTGGTGTTAAACCTTTTTTTATTTTGAAATCATATTCATCTTTGTTTTTTATATCATAAATATTTCTATTTATTTCATCTATATTTGTTTTAGACATTTTTATTTTCCTTTCATTGTCCAAAATGGACCGGTTCTTTTTTGTACATGCTCCACTGGGACCGGTTCTTTTTGGTACATGCTCCACTGGGACCGGTTCTTTTTGGTACATTTTTTGCATAATTTGGAAATTTATGGTATAATATAAATGCAATTATTAATATATACTTTCATAAGGAGGAACATACTATGCAAAATGAGTACACGATTATCCTAGAAACACTCTCTATGGGTGGGCTACGGGATGCTTTAACAGACCTACACACTCTAGCCATATCTCAGATGCGAATCGCCGATGCGATGGAACGCATTGCAGATGCAATGGAGGAGGGTACTTCCCAAGGAGAAGAAGCTGGAGACGAAGCTGAGCCGTATCTTTCTCCTGAGGAAGAGGTGACCCAACTCGAGCAATCACGTCCTGACCCATTTAGCGTGAACAAAAGCTGGCGGCTGTAAGAACCTAGCCCACAGCTAGAAAGCCTCCATTTCCTCAGGTCTGTTCATGAGGAGTGCACTGCAAACATTTCGCATGTTGCAGTGCTTTTTTATTTATAATCCCTATAACCATTGTCTTCAATTTCTCTAGCTAATTCTTGAGTTCCTGTTTTTACAATCTTACCATTTACAAGAACATGTACATAATCAACTTTTAAATTGTGTAGAATCTTGGTATTATGTGTTATTATAAGCACTGCGTTATCCTTATTTTTAAACATTTCTATTCCTTTAGAAACGGTTTTTATACTATCAACATCAAGTCCTGAATCTGTTTCATCTAAAATTGCAAGTTTTGGATTTAAAACTAACATTTGTAGAATTTCATTTTTCTTTTTTTCTCCTCCAGAAAATCCTACATTTAAACTTCTTTCGGCATACTCTGGTTTTATTTGAAGCTCTTCCATATGCTTTTTTATTTCGTCTTTAAATTCAAATATTTTTATAGGCTTTCCTGTTACTTTGTTTTTTGCAAATTTTAAGAAATTTGTTACTGTAATTCCTGGAATTTCTTCTGGAAGTTGAAATGACATAAAAATTCCTTTTCTTGCAATTTCATCTGTTTTTAAATTAGTTATGTCTTCTCCTTCAAATAAAATATTTCCACTTGATTTTTTATATAATGGATTATTCAATATCGCATTTGCTGTTGTTGTTTTTCCAGACCCATTTGGCCCCATTATTACATGAACTTCTCCTTTATTTATTTTTAAATTTATTCCTTTTAAAATTTCTTTTTCTCCTACATTTACATGTAAATCTTTAATTTCTAATAAGCTCATCTTTATTTTCCTTTCTTCTTATACATTCTCTACATCTCTTTTGTGCTATATCATAATTACAATTTAAATCATTTAAATTTAAAACCTTATGTACATATTTTGCCAATTTATTTATAGTATTATCCTCCATTGTGGATTTTATTTTTTCTGCTTCGGATTTTGCATTTTCTTCATCTAGCCCTAATACATCTTTTAAAAATACATAAACAATATCATATGCTTCTAATATTTTTTTTGCTAAATCTTCTCCTGCTTGGGTTAGCTCTATTTTTCCATATGTTTCATAATTTAATAACCCATTTTCTTTTAAATTATTTATTGCTTTATTTACACTCGGTTTACTACAATTCATTTGATTTGCAACATCTGTTACTCTTATTTCATTTGTTTTAACTTGTAAAACATACATTGTTTTTAAATATTCTTCTAAAGCTTTTGAAATCATTTAATTCTCCTTTTTGTTAACCTTGGTTAACATTATAATATGAATATTGTATCATGTCAATAGTTTTTATAAAAATAGTGGAAAATTCTACCTAATAAGTAATTTAATATTTTAATATATTTGACATATAATAAAATATATGCTATTATAATATTAACAACGTTGTAAAATGAAGTTTTTCACGTAAGTGACAAAAAAAGACTAGGAAGTCCTAAACCATTCCTAGTCTTTTTTGTTTTGCTATTCCTTGCTTAATAGCTTTACAATCAAGTAAATTACTATTAGCTTCAATAGCTCCATGAAGTTTTTCACTTATTGTGACCTCCTTCCTGCCTCTAAGCAAGTCGGCATGTTACAATATACACTATTTTTATTATTATGTCAACATTATTTCATCATGTCTTTCTCTAATTTCTCTCTAACTATAATTCTAATTGGAGTACCCACAAAACCAAATTCTTTACGTATTTGGTTTACTATATATCTTTCATATGAAAAGTGGAATAAATCTTTTTTGTTTACAAATATTACAAATGTTGGTGGCTTGCTTGAGCTTTGTGTGCCGTAAAAAATTTTAAGTCTTTTTCCCTTATCTGTTGGTGGCTGAACTATAGCTATTGCTTCATTTATAACTTGGTTTAGCATTGCTGTTGTTATTCTCTTTGCATTTTGCTCTGCTACCTCATTTATTAATCCAAATAATTTATCTATTCTTTGTCCTGTTTTTGCTGAAATAAATATTATTGGTGCATATGTTAAATAAGATAATTTGTTATAAATATCTTTTCTATACTGCTCTAATGTTCCTGTATTTTTTTCATATTCATCCCATTTATTTACTACAATTATTACTCCTTTTCCTGCTTCATGTGCTTCTCCTGC
>CANRQH010000136.1 GCA_947632745.1 uncultured Clostridia bacterium
AACTTTTCTTCAATAGAAATACATTTAGATAAGTTATCAGTATATCTTTTATCTTTAGAAGCTGGTTTTTCTACACAAGTATATTCTCCATTATATAAAGAAAGAATTGCTTTTGCATTCATGTTTTCACCTCCAATTGGTTGTGTATTTAAACTTAGATTTGGAAAAAAATCAAGGGTTAGTTGAGAAATTTTATAATATATGTTAAAATACAGAAAAAGAATAATAAATTCTTATTTTAGGGGGTAAAAATGAGTGAACAAAATATAACTATTCCAAGAGATGAATTTCAAAATAAAATATTAAATTTAGAAAAGAAATATTTTAATAGAATATATGAAATAATAAATTCAGATAGTTTTAAAAACGACTTATTAGCAATTGAAAAAGAAATAAAAACAAATTATGGAGAATATTCAGAAAAGTATGGAAATGTAAATAAAGTAAATATAATGACAGAAAGATTATTATGCCATCATTTATATATGGAATTAAATGAACATATAAAAGGAATTTATCCATCTCCAATTAGTTCTGATTTTGGGGTAAGAACAGATGATTGTATATTATGTGTAGATGCCAAAACAATAAATATAAAAACAAATAAAGTAGATATTAGTAGTACACAACTAGAAGAGAATCAAAATTCATTTGATAATAAAAAATTTCCAGGTATTGAAGTCCATTCAAATTTAAAAAAAGTTGATTACTTTCATGAAAAGGAATTACCAGTTTTAACATATATAGTAAAGATTATATATTATGATGATAAATATAGATTTAGTTTAAATAGAGAAGAAAACACACCTACAATAGTTTTAGCATGTATTCCAAATGGAAAATTATCTTCATTATTTGATTATAATATAGTTTTGAATTTTAAAACATACAATTACTACTCAGAAGCAGAAGATATTAGATATAAACCTATATATATTCCAGATATAGAAGGAGAAGAAAAACAAAAATTCTTAAAACAAGCATGCGAAGAAAGAAATTTTATGCCATATCCTATGATGGGAAATAAAGTTATGTTTATAGATCAGAACAGAAAAATATGGTGGGAAACTTCAACAGGAAATAGAAAATGCTTAAGAGCTGTAAAATCTGGTTCTAATATGCGAGTGAAAAATGAATATCTAAAAAACAGATATGATTCTGAAAATAATATATGGGAAGGTTATAAAGAAATAAAAATAAATGAAGAATAGCTTTTTACTATTCTTCATTTTCATTTAACAAATTATCTCGTATACATTCAGCAACTTGCTTTGCCAAAAGTGGTGGAACAGCATTGCCAACTTGTCTATGTAAACTATTTAGGCTACCTTTAAATACAAAGTCATCAGGAAAACTCTGTAATTTTGCACATTCTCTTACAGATAATCTTCTCATTTTATTTACATGTATTTCAGGACTAGTAGCGGTGATAGTATCACTAGCTCTGTCCCAATTGGTAATTCTTAGAGATTGTTCAAATGCAATTTCTTTTTCAACAAGTTCTGTAACTTGTTTATCATATTTATCATCAAAACCAAGTATTTCTTTCAACTTCCACCAATCACTTGGTTTTGGAATTGATCCTGAATTATTATCTTTTCTAAACCAATGACCTGCTGTATATTTATATCCAAACATTTCATCTATTTTAGATGTAGATAAACCAGCTTTATTTCTCCAATATTTTAGATAATCACAAATTTCTGCCTGATTTACAGGATATTTCCTTCCCCAGAACTTGTCACTGACATTAGTATAAGCGATATGATTATAAATTTTTGTATTATTATATTCAATTGGTTTATCACTAGTTTCAATATCTGATAAGTATCCTATAGTATCTTTTACTGTAATATATGGTTTAAAATGTTTTGTATCTGTTTCAGAATAATGTTGTGTAGGAAAAACATTTTCTTTTCCAATTCTATTTCCCATTATTAAAACTCGTTCTCTCATCTGTGGCACACCATAGTCAGCAGCATTAACCATTTTTATATCTACTTTATATCCTAAAGACTCAAAATCTTTTTTTATCATTTTAATTACTTTCCCATTTTCTATAGAAAGAATTCCTTTTACATTTTCTGCTAGAAATACTTTTGGTTTTTTATCATTTATTATTCTTAGCATTTCACGATATAGAAAATTTCTTTTATCTTTCATACTACGCTTGGTGTTTGCAACAGAGAAACCTTGACAGGGAAAACCGACCTATTATAATGTCAGCATCATCAGGAATTTCTTTACTATCAATTTTTGTAATATCACCTAATACTATATTATCTCCAAAATTGTATTTATATGTTTCAACTGCGTCTTTTTCAAAATCATTTGCCCAAATAATATCAAACCCTGCTTGTTTAAACCCTAGATCCATACCACCTGCACCAGAAAATAAAGAAACTACTTTCATAATATTACCTCCTATAAGTCCATGATTATTATAGCAAATTGTAAAATAAATTGCAATAGTCGCTAGTATTTTTTTTATAATAATATCATATATTAAATAAAAAAGCAATACTTGCCATGGATAAATATTTTATATCATAAAAGAAACAAATGTTCAATATAAAAATGAAAAAAATTTAGTTTTTTGTAACAGTTCACTGCTTTCAAGAATAAAAACCTTGAAGTAAAGAAAAATAAGACTTAAGAAGCTTTCTTAAATCTTATTTTCAACTCTAATAAAGCTAAGTATATTAAATTTTTTTTGTAAAATCTAGGAA
>CANRQH010000137.1 GCA_947632745.1 uncultured Clostridia bacterium
TCCTTGTAAATTTTATGATGTTATTCTACATCTTCTTTTACATGAGGTCTATATGCGGTTTTATCCATCGCTTACGATTATTTTCTTTTTATTGCTCTTAAATTTTAAAATATAAAAGGAAATTAAAGAAATGAATATATGTTTTTTTAGTCGGAAAAATTATAAGTAAACTAGAGTTTAAATTTATAATAAGTAAGAATTTAAATTTAAAACAATGTAAAAATTTAAGTATAACGCAATTTGATTTAATGCTAGAAAACGGAACAATTTTAAAGATTAAGTGTTATGATGAAATTGCAGAAGATTGTTATAAAAAATTGAAAGAAGGAAATAACGTTGTAATTGCAGGAACTATAAATGATTTATTTGAAGTAATAATAGAATTTTATGAAATAATTTAATTAAAATTAAACACATACAATTTATTTTAATGTTAAAATAATTTTAATAAAATTTTACATCAAAAATAACGATAAAAAATAATAATAAAAATATTGACGATAAAGTAAAAAAATGGTAAAATAGATATGTTAAGTAAAAAGATAAAAGAGGAAGAAAAAAATGAGTAATTTAAATAACTACAAAAAAGTACAAATAGTTTTGCTAGTAATGATAGTTATGGCTGTAATTGTTTTGGCAATGTCAATTGTAAAATATAATAATATAAAAAATTATGCAACAGAAGCAACTTTTTCAGAAATGACAGATGTAGCAGAAGGAGAAATGAATGAAACTCCTGATGAAGAGCTAAATGCAGACATGAATGATGAAGATACTTCTTGGGATGAAGATGCAGAAGATACAGAAGTAACTGAAGAAGAAAAGGAAAATAAGGATACTAGCTTCCCATACTATATAAAAATAAATTACACAGCAAACTGTATAACAGTTTATCAAAAAGACAGTTCAGGAAACTATACAGTACCAGTAAAAGCTATTATTTGTTCAACAGGAACAGCAACTCCAAGGTCTGGAGTATATAAAATGAGTCAAAAATATAGATGGCATGAGTTAAACGGAAATTTATATGGTCAATACTGTTCAAGAATTACAGGACATATTTTATTCCATTCAGTACCATACACAAAAGCTTCACCAGACAGTTTAAAATATACATATTATGATAAACTTGGAACAAAAGCATCAGCAGGATGTATAAGACTTACAACAGCAGATGCAATATGGATTTACAACAATTGCCCAATTGGAACAATGGTAGAGTTTTATGGTTCATCAAATCCAGGACCTTTAGGAAAGCCATCTGCTAAAAAAATTAGCTCAAATGTTCAATGTAGAAATTGGGATCCAACAGACCCAGATTCAAGAAATCCATGGCATACATATAAAGAACCAACACCTGCACCAAGTACAAATCAATCAAATGGAAATAATGCGGGAAACGGAGGAGGAAGCACTAGAGCGGTAGAACCTTCTAAACAACCAAGTGGAGAAGAACAAAATAATACGAGTAGCAGTAGTGGAGAAGCAAAACCAGACGGTAATATAACAGGAGGAAATACAAATACTAGTGGAAGTCAAGAAGAACCAGATAATAATAACACTTCTGGAGGAGGAACATCTAAGCCAGACGATTCAGAAACAAATACAAATCCTAATCCAAACCCTGAAGGAAATAATAGTTCCACAAGTGATGGAAATACCAATACATAAAATATGAAAAAATAGTTTAAATAAATGTCAAATTTTGCGATAAAAAAATATTGCAGAATTTGACATTTTGTGTTAGTATAAAAAAGTAAAAATTGACATTTTGTGTTAGTATAAAAATTTTACATTTAATGTTAGTAAAAAAGCTTGATTGTAAAATGAAGGAGGAGGGGCAATTATGACAGATATAGAAATTGCAAGAAATACTAAACTTGAAAATATAAACAATATAGCAACAAAATGTGGATTACAAGAGGATGAAATTGAACAATATGGAAAATACAAAGCTAAAATAAATGAAGAAGCATTTAAAAGATTAGAAAATAAAAAAGATGGAAAACTAATTTTAGTTACAGCAATGAACCCTACACCTTTAGGAGAAGGAAAAACAACTGTCTCAATAGCAATAGCTGACGGTTTAAACAAATTAAACAAAAACGCAGTTTTAGCTTTAAGAGAGCCATCATTAGGACCAGTATTTGGAATAAAAGGTGGAGCAACAGGTGGAGGAAGAGTTCAAATTGCTCCAATGGAAGATATAAATTTACATTTTACAGGAGATATACATGCTATAACTGCTGCAAATAATTTATTATCAGCAATGATAGATAATCACATGTATTTTGGAAATGAATTAAAAATAAAAAGAGTAACTTGGAAAAGATGTTTAGATTTAAATGATAGGCAATTAAGACAAGTAAATACAGGTTTATCTGGAGAAGCAAAAATTGTACCAAGAGAAGACGGATTTGATATAACAGTTGCATCTGAAGTAATGGCAATTTTATGCTTATCAAAAGATATAAAAGATTTAACCAAAAGATTAGGAGATATAATCATTGGTTATAACGAAGAAGACAAACCAGTATATGCAAGAGACCTAAAAGCAGAAGGTGCAATGGCAGTACTTTTAAAAGATGCAATAAAACCTAATTTAGTTCAAACATTAGAGCACACACCCGCAATAGTTCATGGTGGACCTTTTGCAAATATTGCACATGGATG
>CANRQH010000138.1 GCA_947632745.1 uncultured Clostridia bacterium
ATTGCAAAAGATGGAACTTTAATTGCAGATGTTAGAGAAGATGTTTTGAAAAAAATATTAATAAGCAATATTGTAACTAAAAGATTCCCAGAAAAAGAAAACAACACAAGTGGAACTTTTGAAAAAATAAAAGATCAAATAAAAAAAATGAAAAATAAAAAAACAAAAGACCAAGTATAATATTTGGTCTTTTATATATATCAAATGTTGAAGTATAAATAAAAAAGAGAGGAATTAAAAAATGAGAAACATAAAACTAACAATAGAATATGATGGAAAAGACTTTAACGGATGGCAAAAACAGCCCAATAAATTAAATATACAAGGAACAATAGAAAAAGCAATAGAAGCAGTAACTAGTGAAACAGTTGAACTAAATGCATCTGGAAGAACAGATGCTGGAGTGCACGCTTTGGGACAAATTGCAAATTTTAAAACAAATTCAAATATACCGATAGAAAAAATACCTATTGCTTTAAATACGAAATTAAAAAAATCAATTAGAATTATAAAAGCAGAGGAGGTAGAAGAAAGATTTCATAGTAGACTTAATTGCAAGAAAAAAACATATAGGTATGTAATAAATAACTCAGAATTTGCATCAGCAATATATAGAAATTTAGAACATCATATTCCACAAAAATTAGATGTAGAAAAAATGAAATTAGCTGCAAAATACTTTGAGGGAGAACACGATTTTAAAGCTTTTAAAGCAAGTGGAACAAGTAGTAAAAGCAGTGTTAGAACAATATATGAAGCAAAAGTATATAAGACGGAAAATAATAGAATTATAATAGAGCTAACTCGGAAGCGGTTTTTTATATAATATGGTAAGAATTATATCAGGAACACTTGTAGAAGTTGGATTAGGTAAAATAAAGCCAGAAGAAATTTCTAAAATAATATTAGATGGCAAAAGGGAAAATGCAGGAAAAACCTTGCCACCTTGTGGACTCTATTTAGTTAGTGTCGAATATTAAGTAACTTTTGAATAAGTAAATTCATAATATATAATAAAAAATCATTCAAGGATATATAGTTAGAAATATCCAAATTATATGTGCTTTTTAAGCAAAATGAGAAAGGAATGAGATATATTATGAATTTACTTATATTTTTTGCAATCCCATTTGCTACAATTCTTCTTGCAATTGTTTTAGAAAAAATATTAGATAACCCAATTTTAGTTGCAATAACTTTTTTTGGAATATATTTAATTATAGCTTTTGCATTATTTGCATTTGGAGTAATTACAGATTTAGCTACAGCTTTAATTGCAATAATTATTTATACAATAATTGCATTTATAACTGCTTATATTGTAAGGTTAATTAGATGTATATGTGATAGATTTTTTGATGGATGCAAATGTGGATTTTGTTCAAATAATTCTGCAAATGATAGTACAGTGCAACCAATAAATAACAACCCTGTGCTTGGAGTAAATGATACAAATAATGATGATAATAATTGTGGTTGCTGTGGAAATAATAACAATAATAACCAAAATAACCGGAATTGCATTAGCTGGAAATATTATACCCAATACGGCAAACGGTGGAAGAACAGGATTAATTAGAGGATGTTATAGGAGAAGATAAATAGATGTTATAATAACAAATTCTGTAAAACAGGCATTACAACATATGTAAGCCTGTTTTATTATCAAGATAAAAATTTAATTTTACAAAAGACTATTGACAATATTATGCCTTATAAGGTATAATAAATTTGTATTATTAAATGTTTTTATGAAACAGACGCAAAAAACACCTAAAAGTGAAATAGAAAAAGCAAAAAGATTATTAGAGGATTATAAGAAAAGGAGTGAAAAAAATGAGTAAATTTAAAAATTGGAAAGAAGTAAAAAAAGAGTTGGAATTTACCCCTGAAGAAATAGAAGAAATGGAACTAGAAAAAGAAGTTATAAAAGCAACTATAGAAGCAAGAAAGAATGCTAATTTAACACAACAACAATTAAGTGAACTAAGTGGAATTATACAACCTTCTATTGCAAAAATTGAAAATTTTGTGCGAACTCCTCAATATACAACATTAATAAAATTATTATATCCTATGGGCTATACAATAAGGGTAGTTCCTTTAAAGAAAACCAGAAAATAAAATGAAGAAGATATGATAAAAAAGGTGGAAGAACAGGATTAATTAGAGGATGTTATAGGAGAAGATAAAAATAAAAAAGCCATATAAAATGGCTTTTTTTATTTTTTCTTTTCATCATCTTTTAAAACTTCTTTTATAGCACCTAAGCTACTCAAAGCAGATGTTGCTTCAAAAGGTATAAATACTTTATTAGCATCGCCTTTAGCAACTTCCTCTAAAGCTTCTAAAGATTTTAATTGAACTAGTTTGTCATCAGGGTTAGCATTTTTCATTGCTTCATAAACCATTTCAATTTCTTTAGCTCTAGCTTCAGCAACTTCTTTTATAGCTTTAGCTTCACCAGCTGCTCTTCTTACTTTTGCTTCACTTTCAGCTTCTGCCTCTAAAATAGCAGCTTGTTTTTTACCTTCAGCAACTGTAATGTCAGATTGTTTTTGAGCTTCAGCTTCTAGAATTAAAGCTCTCTTATTACGTTCTGCATTCATTTG
>CANRQH010000139.1 GCA_947632745.1 uncultured Clostridia bacterium
CAAAAGAAAAACACAAAGAAATAGAAAAAGCAATAGAAGTAATAGACGAAATGAGTATGGATCCAAAAGAATGGGAATTATACGAATCAAGAAGAAGAGCAGAAATATTTTATAATTGGGATATGTCAGCTGCGAAAGAAGAAGGAAAAGAAGAGCGGTATAAAAGAACGGCATAAAGGAGCGGAGAAAAGAAAAAGCAAACAGAAATAGCCAAAAAACTATTAAATTTAGGAGTAGAATTAGAAAAAATAATTGAAGCAACAGGATTAACCAAAGAAGAAATAGAAAAAATCTTAAAAAACTCTTGACAAATAGCAAAAAAAAGTGTAAACTATATTTGTATTACAGATATAGTTCGAAAAATATCTGTTACCAAAAAAAGGTAGCAGATTTTTAATTTGGTAATTAGTATGTGTATAACTAGTTAATTGTAGCATAGGAAGATAGCTTGTAATTATCAAAGAAAGAAGGTAAAAAGTGGAAGAAAAAATAGAAATAAGTATTTTACTAAGCCTTTATGGAAACTTGCTTACAGAAACTCAAAAAAAATACATGGAGCTATATTATAACGAGGATTTTTCTTTATCAGAAATAGGAGATAATGAAAATATAACAAGGCAAGCAGTAAGAACAATACTTGTAAAATCCAAAAAGAAATTACAAGAATATGAAAAAAAATTAAAATTCAAGCAAAAAGAAAACAAAATAAATACATTACTACAAGATTTACAAAAAACAAAATTAGATGAAAAACAAGAAAAAATAATAAAGAAAATAGAAGATAAATTAGATTTTTAAAATGCAAATACAAAATAGCAGATATAGGGAAGATTCCAAAAGAGTAAGAAGCATTTTAAAAAATAAAAAAGGAGGTAAGTTATGGCTTTTGAAGGGTTATCTGCAAGACTTCAAGATATTACAAAAAAGCTAAAGGGAGAAGCAAGAATTACAGAAAGCAACATGAAAGACATGTTAAGAGAAGTAAAACTTGCATTATTAGAAGCTGATGTTAATTATAAAATAGTAAAAGACTTTATAGCAAGTGTTCAAGAAAAAGCACTTGGGCAAGATGTTATGAGAGCTTTAAAGCCAGGAGAGCAAGTTGTAAAAATAGTTAGAGACGAACTTGTAGATTTACTTGGAGGAACAGATAGCAAAATAAACATTTCTTCAAACCCTCCAACAGTAATAATGTTAATACGGACTTCAAGGTGCTGGTAAAACAACAATGGCAGGAAAACTTGCAAACTATTTAAGAAAAAACGGAAAAAAGCCATTAATGGTTGCATGTGATGTTTACAGACCAGCAGCAATAAAGCAACTTCAAGTAATTGGAGGAGAGCTTGGAATTCCAGTATATAGTGAGGAAAACAACAAAGACGTAGTAGGAATTGCAAAAAGAGCAATGAACGCTGCAATGTCAAAATTAAATGATGTAGTAATTATAGATACAGCAGGACGTTTGCAAATAGATGAAAATCTTATGCAAGAATTACAAAATGTAAAAAGAAGTGTAAGACCTCATGAAATTTTACTTGTAGTTGATGCAATGACAGGTCAAGAAGCAGTAAATGTTGCAGAAAGCTTTAATGAAAAAGTAGGAATTGATGGCGTTGTTTTAACAAAGCTTGATGGCGATACCCGTGGTGGTGCAGCACTTTCTGTTAAAAAAGTTACGGGAAAACCTATTAAATTTATAGGTGTTGGAGAGAAATTAAATGAAGTAGAAGAATTTCATCCAGACAGAATGGCATCAAGAATTTTAGGTATGGGAGATGTTTTGTCAATAGTAGAAAAGGCAGAAGAAGCTCTAGACCTAGAAGAAGCAGAAAAATTAGAAAAACAATTACAAAAAAATAAATTCGATTTAGACGATTATTTAATACAATTAAGACAAATTAAAAAAATGGGTTCAGTATCATCTTTACTTAAAATGCTACCAGGAGCAGATAAACTTAAAGATGTAAAAGTAGATGATAAAGAATTTATAAGAATAGAAGCTATAATAACTTCTATGACAGCAAAGGAAAGAAAAAATCCGAGTCTTCTTAATGCAAGTAGAAGAAAACGTATTGCAAAGGGAAGCGGAACTCAGGTTCACGATATAAATAAGTTTATGGAGTCTTTTGAAGCTATGCAAAAAATGATGAAGCAGATGAAGACTAAAGGTGGAATGAGAAGAATTATGAAGGGATTTAAACTTGATCAGATGGATGAGTTTAAGGACCTTATGTAGGTTCAAAAATAATTACAATTTTGGCTGTGTTAAATTTCATTTTAAACGCGGTCATGTGCACCACGCACACTCCCTTGCCTTTAAAATAAAATTTGCCTTGCCAAAATTTAATTCTTTTTGAACAGATATTATTATATTTTATAGATTTTAAATTTTAAATATATAAATTAATGCCCAAAAGGCATAGGACAATAGGAGGTGAACAAAGATGGTAAAAATAAGATTACAAAGAGAAGGAAAGAAAAAAGCTCCTTTCTATCACATTGTAGTTGCAGATTCTAGAAG
>CANRQH010000140.1 GCA_947632745.1 uncultured Clostridia bacterium
GTCTACAACTACTACATCTAATGCACCACTACGAACTAAGCTTTCTGTAATTTCTAAAGCTTGCTCACCTGTATCTGGTTGAGATACTATTAAATTTTCTATATCTACTCCTAATTTTTTTGCATGAACTGGATCTAAGGCATGTTCTGCATCTATAAACGCTACTTCTCCTCCAAGTTTTTGTGCTTCAGCTATTGCATGTAATGCAAGTGTTGTTTTTCCAGATGATTCTGGACCATATATTTCTACTATTCTTCCTCTAGGTAAACCACCTATTCCTAAAGCAATATCTAAAGCTAAAGCTCCTGTTGGTATTGCTTCTACTTCCATTGCTTTGAATTCACCTAGTCTCATTACTGAACCTTTTCCAAATTGCTTTTCTATTTGGCTTAATGCTACATCTAATGCTTTTCTTTTTTCATTATTTTCTGACATTTTTATATCCTCCTTAAATTTAAACTTTTGTTTGCTATGGTTATTATATACAGCAAACATTTTTTTGTCAATACTTTTTTAAAATTTTTTATGATTTTTTTTACTATAATATATAAAAATTAAATTAGTACATTTTAAATTTTAGCCTGTATACCACTCATCAATATTATAAAACATATTGTACCAATTAGCTTTAACTTCTCCTATCAAATTAGTATTTTTAATAGCTAATATTTTATTTCTTGCAATCCCAATATAAGGTACTTCTTCATTATATATTTCATATAGTCTTTGGAATTTTGCTTTTAATTCATTTTCATCTGAGATATTTCCAATAGAATTCATTATTTCTTTAACTTCTGAATTAGCGTAATTTGCATAATTTTTGCTTCCAAAATATGAATTTAAATCTGGTGCTATTGGTTGTTCTATACTACAAAGAGCCATATCATAATTCTTATTATTTAAATATGAACTATACTCGGAATCGCTTGCATATATAATGTTTATAAGTATTCCTTGTTCCTGAAGTTGATTTTTAATATCTTCAGCAGCTCTAACTCTTGCACCATCTTTTGCTCTAACTACTAAATTTAGTTGTATTACATTTGTTCTATAATTTATATTCTTTTGCCATGTCCCTTTTTTTAGTTCCCAACCTGCAGAAGTTAATAAATTATTTTTTTCCTCCAAATTATAAAAATTTTCTTCTCCTTCATCTACTAAATAACTTGATGTATTAATTGGAAAATTCGAAGTTTTATATATATTTCCATATGAATTTGAAATTACTCTATTTTTATCAATACTTGCTCTTATAGCTTTTCTTATATTTACATCTGATAAAATAGAATTATTCATATTTAAAGCTAAAAATACAAACTCTCTTCCTTCAATTTCTGTTACATCATACCCAATAGTTCCGACATAATCTTGATATGAAAGATTTTGAGTTGAAATTAAATCTATACTTCCCATTTTGAACGCATTATATAATTCAGCAACAGTTGAATATAAATTAATAGTTATTTTTTCTATTGTAGAATTTTTTTCTTTGTTCCACCAATCTGCATTTTTTTCTAAAACTATTGTATTATTTGTCACTTCTGAAATCTTGAATCTTCCTGTTGTTACAGGTGCTGTATTTTTTTCAGTATTCCAAAAATCGCTTCCTGCATAATACTCATTGCTTAATATAGGAAAGTTTAAATAATATTCAAAGTTTTTTACTTCCTTCGATAATATTATTGTTAAGGTTGTATTATCAATTATATCTACTTCCTCTATATTTTCTACATTTTGTTTATATACAGAATTAGCATTTTCATCCTTTAATAATCTATCTATTGTAAATTTCACATCATAACTTGTAAATCTATTTCCATCTGACCATTTAATTCCTGACTTCAACTTTATAATATAAGTTTTTTCTGAATTTTTAGCAATTTCTTTAGCTAAACAATATTCTATTTTATAATCTTCTGTTATATTTATAAGAGATTCATATATTAATTTATCTATATCTTGAACTTTTTTATTTGATGTAATGATTGGATTAATTGTATCAAATTCAGATATTGCTAAAGTCATTTCAGTTCCTTTTTCTATTTCTTGAACAGATGAACTAGATGCAAACCCTTCTTTATTGTTATTAGCATTTTGAATTTTTACTCTGTAAATGGCAAAAGCCATAATACCTATAATGAATACAATAAATATATATCCAAAAATATTATTTTTCATTTTTACCTCTTTAAATTAAAAACTATATTTGTAATTATATAATATTTTTATAAAAAGTCAAGAAATTAGTACCTTTTTGTTAAAAACGAATCATTTATTTATAAGACTTAAATTAAAAAAAGACTATGTATTTTATTACATAGCCTTATTTATACTTATTTTCTTGATTCCACAATAAGTTTAATACCAGTTCTGTCTTCTCCCTCAACCTCAACTTCAGCAAATGCTGGTATACATACTAGGTCTACTCCGGCTGGTGCTACAAAACCTCTTGCTATAGCTACTGCCTTTATTGCTTGATTTAGAGCTCCTGCTCCGATTGCTTGCAT